>LNEZ01000093.1 GCA_001464215.1 Rhizobiales bacterium Ga0077548
CGAGCCGCTGCGCGAATTGTTCAAGGACGAAGTGAGGAAGCTCGGCAAGGAACTGGGCCTGCCGGATGTGTTTGTCGGGCGGCATCCGTTTCCGGGGCCGGGGCTTGCGATCCGCTGTCCGGGCGAGGTCACGAAAGAAGCGCTCGATATTCTGCGCCTTGCCGACGCAATCTATCTCGACGAAATCCGCAAGGCCGGTTTGTACGACGAAATCTGGCAGGCCTTTGCGGTGATCCTGCCGGTGAAGACGGTGGGCGTCATGGGTGACGGCCGCACCTACGATCATGTTTTAGGTTTGCGCGCGGTGACTTCGGTCGATGGCATGACTGCGGACTTTTATCCCTACGACATGAAATTTTTGGGCGCGGTCGCAACCCGCATCATCAACGAAGTGAAGGGCGTCAACCGCGTCGTCTATGACGTGACGAGCAAGCCGCCGGGAACGATTGAGTGGGAGTGAGGTAACTCCAGGTGCCCCGCGGTCTCAAAATCTTCCTCGCTTTCATCTTGGGTCTCGTTGTCGGCGAGGCAATCCCGATCATCGGCTATATTCTGGCGACTAACTTCTTCGGCCTGTTCGACCGCGACGGGGGCGGCGCAATGGGTGCGATTTTCATTCTCGGGCCGCTGCTTGCGATCACGTTGGGCATCGTGTTCGCGATTGTCGCAGTGCGTCGCACTGCCTGATTTCCAGCGCCCTCCGCTTCAGGCTAAGTGCGTTTCCGGCAGCAGGCCGGGGCAGGGAACTCGCAAATGCAAAGCGCCGGCAAGAACGCAAAAACGCCCTCGAACGCATTTGTCCGCTTCTTTACGCATCAGGCGGCGGGCGGCATCGTGCTCGCGATTGCCGCCGTTGCCGCGCTCGCGATCAGCAATTCGCCCTGGCGCGAGCTTTACGAGGCCTTCAATCGCATTCCCGGCGCGGTCGATATCGGCGGTATTATCGTCGTCTCGAAGCCGCTTCTGCTTTGGGTCAACGACTTGTGGATGGCGGTGTTTTTCTTCGTCGTCGGCCTCGAGATCAAGCGCGAGTTTGTCGAAGGCGAACTCAAAACGGCGCGGCAGGCGACCCTGCCTGCGGTTGCCGCGGCGGGCGGTATGGCCGCGCCTGCGCTGATCTATGCGGCGATCAACTGGGGCGATCCGGTTGCGCTGCGCGGCTGGGCGATTCCGGCGGCAACCGACATCGCGTTCGCGATCGGCATTGTGATGTTGCTCGGGTCGCGCGTGCCGTCATCCTTGAAGATATTTCTCACCGCGGTTGCGATCATCGACGATCTCGGCGCAATCGCCATCATTGCGATGTTCTATACGTCCGATCTTTCGCTCCCCGTGCTCGGCGCAGCACTGCTCGGCTGCTCCGCGCTGTTCGCGCTGAACCGGGCCGGCGTGACCCGCGCCGACATTTACATCGTAGTCGGGCTTGCCATCTGGGTTTGCGTCTTGAAGTCGGGCGTTCACGCAACGCTTGCCGGTGTCGCCACCGCGCTTGCGATTCCGCTGAAGGATCGCAACGGCGCCGCGGTCGCCGGACCGCTGGAGCACGGCTTGCATCCGTGGGTCGCCTTCCTCGTGCTGCCGATGTTCGCATTCTCGAACGCGGGCGTGTCTTTGCAGGGCGTGTCGTTTTCCAGCCTGCTCGACGCAATCCCGCTCGGCATTGCCGCGGGCCTGCTCGCCGGCAAGGCGATCGGGGTATTCGGCGCAGCTTGGCTGATGATCCACTTCAAACTTGCGCCCGCACCGGCGCAAGCCTCGATGCGTCAGCTCCTTGGCGTCAGTATGTTGTGCGGCATCGGTTTTACGATGAGCCTCTTCATCGGCGCGCTCGCGTTTCAGGGGCTCGACCCGGATTTCGAAACGCGGGTCAAGCTCGGCGTGCTGGCAGGGTCTCTGCTGTCCGGAACGATCGGGGCGCTTATTCTCTGGCAAAGACCGCAGCCCGTATCCCGGCGGAGACGGGCTTAGCGCGCCAGCCCCTCGCGATAGTTTTTATAAATCGGCTGCCAGCCGAGCGCTTCGCGAGCGCGTGCGTTCTTCAGGCGAAACGACGGAAAGCCCGGCGGCCCGCCGGCCTGCGGCGCGTCAGCACCGATGCTCGCGCAGACGAAGCCGAAGAGATCGCGCCACTGCACGGGCTCGTCATCGCAGATCGTGAACACGCAGCGCGACGGCCATTTCTTTACCGCCGCGACAGTCGCCGCCGCCATATCCGCGATGTGAACGAGCGAGACATATTCGGTGCCGTCGCCGGGGAGCCGCAGCTTTCCCGCCGCCGCCCGCGCAACCCAGCCTTCGTCGAAGCCGGTGCCGGGTCCGTAAAACAAGCCGCCGCGCAGGATGATCCAGTCGAGCGCGGACGATTTGATGATCTCTTCCATCGTCAGCGCGGCAGCGATGGCTTTGTTCGAGATGGTGTCGCCGGCGGGACGATAGACGTGGTCTTCGCCGGTCCATTCGTCGCTGCCGGACGCCGCGACCCAGCCGATGCTCTGCTGGATGATTTTTCTCACATTCGCTTTGCGACACGCCTCGACAAAATTCGGCACGCCTTCGACCCGCAATTTGTCGTTCGCCGCGAAGTCTCCGCGCCCGCTCGGGCCGGGCAGGGTGGTTGCGAGATTGATCGCAACCTCGCATCCCTCGAATGCCGATTTCATCGAAGCCACGTCGAAAATATCCGCAACCTTGATGATTGCCCCCGCAGCACGCGCCGCGTGCGCTGCCTCCGGCCGCCGCACGACTGCGCGCACATCGTGTCCCGCTGCAACAAGCCGAGGGATAAGATGCCGCGCGTAAACGCCGTTCGCGCCGAGAACTGCAATCGTTTCTTTCATTTCTGGTTCCTGTTCTAGGATACGAATCTAGGCGCGACGGAAGGCTAGGCGAAATGGCAATCACGATCTACGGCATCAAGAATTGCGACACGATGAAGAAGGCGCGTGCTTGGCTCGACAGAGAAGGCGTCAGCTACGCGTTTCACGACTACAAGACGAGCGGCATCGAGAAAGCGAAACTCGAAGGCTGGGCGAAGAAGGCGGGATAGGAAGTGCTGCTCAATCGCGCGGGAACCACGTTCCGCAAGTTGCCGGAGAAGGACAAAGCGGGGATCACAGAAAAGAAGGCGATTGCGCTGATGCTCGATCAACCTTCGATGATCAAGCGGCCGGTGCTAGAGCTGCCGGGCGGCAAACTCCTTGTCGGCTTCAAGCCGGAAGAATATCGAAAGGCGATCTAGCGCTAGGCCCCGCGTGGCAGCGGCCAGAGCCGCGCGGCTCCGCGCACGCCACTGTCCGGTCCCCATTTGCTTTTCACGATGCTGGTCGCGAAGCGCGGCTTGGTGGGACTTGAGTGAAACATATGCGCCGCCACGCGATCCGGCAGTTCGCGATAAAGCGATTGAATGCTCGACACGCCGCCGCCGATCACGATCACTTCCGGGTCCAGCACGCCGACCACGGTCGCGAGCGCCAGACCGAGGCGGTCGATATATTCGCTAAGCACGGCGCGCGCGACCGGATCGCCTTGCGCGACCATGATTTCGATCTCGGGAAGCTGCGCGTGTTCGCCAGTGGTCGCATCGTTGTAAGCCGCGACCAGCGCCGGCCCGCTCAAGACGGTTTCGATACAGTTGTTGCGCCCGCAATAACAGGGGCTGCCGGTGACTTCGCCGTCGCGATCTGGAAACGGATTGTGCCCCCATTCGCCGGCAAGACGATTGTTGCCGCGCCACGGCTCGCCGTTCACGGCAACACCGCCGCCGACGCCGGTGCCGAGGATCACGCCGAACGCGACGGTGGCGCCTTGCGCCGCGCCGTCATGCACTTCGGAAGCGATTAGGCATTGTGCGTCGTTGGCGAGACGCACCGGCTGGCCGAAGATGCGTGTGAGATCGGCTTCGAGATTGTTTCCGATCAGGCAAGTGCTGTTAGCGTTCTTGACCGTGTTCGAGACGACGTCGATCTCGCCGGGAATGCCAACACCAATGGAAGCGGTCGCCGCTTCCGGCACCGCCTCGCGCGCCGCTTTCAGAAGCGAGAGCGCGGTTTCGAGAAAGCCGGGATAGCTGTCGCGCGGCGTCGCGGTTTCAGTCTTGAAGGCATAGTTGCCCGCCGCATCCAGAACGCAGATTGCGATCTTGGTGCCGCCGACATCGAACCCGATCCGCAGTCCCTGCCGTTCCGGCATTTTTTGCTCTTCTTTTCTTCCCCGCGCGATCATATCGCGGCTGGCGGCTTGACCCAACCTCCCGGATCGGAGATGCACAGCCCGAAAATGTCCGAGTCAGCTCCCGTACATCCCCGAGCCAACGAGACGCCGATCGAGCGCGAAGTCGCGCGCCGGCGGACGTTCGCGATCATTTCGCATCCGGACGCTGGCAAGACCACGCTTACCGAAAAGCTCCTGTTGTTCGGCGGCGCGATCAATCTCGCGGGCGAGGTGAAGGCGAAGAAGAACCGCATCAACACCCGCTCGGACTGGATGGCGATCGAGCGCGAGCGCGGCATTTCAGTCGTGACCTCGGTGATGACCTTCGAATTCGGCGGGCTGGTGTTCAATCTCTTGGACACGCCGGGCCACGAAGACTTCTCGGAAGATACCTATCGCACGCTGACGGCGGTCGACAGCGCCGTCATGGTGATCGACGCGGCGAAGGGCATCGAAGCGCGCACGCGCAAGCTGTTCGAAGTCTGCCGCCTGCGCGACATTCCGATTGTCACCTTCATCAATAAAATGGATCGCGAAAGCCGCGACCCGTTCGAGATTCTGGACGAGATCGAAAAGACGCTGGCGTTAGATACCCGGACGGGGCAGGGATTTCGGCGGCACCATCGAGCTTGCCTCGGGCGGCGTGCGCCGTCTGGAAGCCGACGCCAATGCCGCGCGCGAGCAGATGAACGTCGAACAAATGGCGGCGCTCGGAAAACTCGAAGCAGCCGCGCTCGAAGAAGAATTGATGCTCGCCAAAGAAGGCACCCGGAAATTCGAACTCGCGCCGTTCCGCGAAGGGCATCTCACGCCCGTGTTCTTCGGTAGCGCTTTAAAGAATTTTGGTGTCCGGGATTTGCTGGAAGCGCTCGGCGATTATGCGCCGCGCCCGCGCGCACAGGTTGCCGACAAGCGCACGGTGGAAGCGGCCGAATCCAAATTCACCGCCTTTGTCTTCAAGATTCAGGCGAACATGGACCCGAACCACCGCGACCGCATCGCGTTCGCGCGGCTCTGCTCGGGCAAGCTCACGCGCGGCATGAAGGTAAGGGTCGCGCGCACGGAAAAACAGATGGCGCTGAACGCGCCGCAGTTTTTCTTCGCCAAAGACCGCGCACTCGCAGAGGAAGCCTATGCCGGCGACGTGGTCGGCATTCCGAACCACGGCGTGCTTCGGATCGGCGATACGCTGACCGAAGGCGAGGCGATCAATTTCGTCGGCGTGCCGAGTTTCGCGCCGGAAATCATCCGCCGCGTGAAACTCGGCGACCCGATGAAGGCGAAGAAACTGAAAGAAGCGCTCCAGCAACTCGCGGAAGAGGGCGTGGTGCAGGTGTTTCAGCCGATGGACGGCGCGCCTGCACTGGTCGGCGTAGTCGGCCCGTTGCAGTTAGACGTTTTGAAAGCGCGGCTGGATGCCGAATACAGCTTGCAGATTTCGCTCGAGCAGAGCGAGTTCGATCTCGCGCGCTGGGTCTCGGCAGAGGACCGTATTAAGCTCGATACCTTTATTTCCGCCAAGACTTTCTCGATGGCCTCCGACCTCGACGGCGATCCGGTGTTTCTGGCGAAGAGCAACTTCGACCTCGACTACACGCGCGAGCGCGCACCGGGCATCGTGTTTTCGGACATTAAGGATGTGAAGAAGACCGCTTGAGCCGATTATTTCGCCGGCTGGCCCTTCCACCCCTTCCATTGTAAAAGCCGCTTCCTATCTGCTGGCCGCGCGATCCCAATTATTTCGCGATACGGAGACGACCATGTCGATCCAAAACACCGCCGACATCCGCCGCAACACGGCGCCCGACATCCGCGCCCGCAAGGGCCGCGAGCCGATCGTGTCTTTGACGAGCTACCATGCGCACACCGCGCGCTGGCTCGACGCGCACGTCGATCTGCTGCTCGTCGGCGACAGCCTCGGCATGGTGATGCACGGCTTCGAGACGACCGTGCCGGTCACGTTAGATATGATGATCTTGCAGGGCCACGCGGTCATGCGCGGCTCGAAAAAGGCGCTGGTCGTTGTCGATCTGCCGTTCGGCACGTATGAGGCCAGCCCCGAACAGGCCTTCCACACTGCTGCCCGCGTGTTGAAAGAGACCGGCTGCGGCGCGGTGAAGATGGAAGGCGGGGTCCGCATGGCGGAGCACGTGCGCTTCCTCACCGAGCGCGGCGTGCCGGTGATGGGCCACGTCGGCCTGACCCCGCAATCGATCAACACGCTCGGCTCGTTCCGCGCCCGCGGGCGCGAGGAGAGCGAATGGGGCCCGATTCTGGAAGACGCCCGCGCGATTACGGATGCCGGCGCGTTCTCGATCGTGCTGGAAGCCATGGCCGAGCCGCTGGCGGAAAAGATCACCAAAGAGGTCGCGATCCCGACCATCGGCATCGGCGCATCGCCCACCTGCGACGGCCAGATCCTGGTGCTGGAGGACCTTCTTGGCCTGTCGCCGCGCGTCCCGAAATTCGTGAAGCAGTATGCCGACATGGGCCGCCTGATCGAAGAGGCGGTGTCTGCCTATGCCAACGAGGTCCGCGACCGCTCGTTCCCGGCTGCTGAGCACGTTTACGCGCTCAAGAGCAAGGCGAAGTCAGAAGCGAAGTAACGCTCCACGCGGCTGTGGAAAGTCTAGGCAACGCGCTTGATCGCGTTCGTGTTATGTTCTAATGCTTCGACTCATTCGTAATTGCGAATGAGGTCTGGATTTGAAGCACAAGGCGCAACACGCACTTTGGGCAAAGCTTGGTAATCCGACGAAAACCGCCCAAGCGGCCGAGAATAAACGCCCTCTTCCGAATGCACGGTCGAAGATCACTCTAAAGGTGATCGAGATGCCGGGTTTTCGGGAGTTGGAGGATAAGTTCATTATTTATTCCGGTCCGAAGGGCCAGTTTCCTTACGGTGTAGAAGATCGCGCGGAACAACTGTCCATAGATACATTCGGTATCAAAGCGTCTGACACCGAGTTGAAGACTCCTCCTGACTATTGGGATTGGCCGGAAATTTCCGCCGAACGAAATGCCTTCGACGAGGCGCGCGAACGTCATGATGAGCAGTTCGAGACGCTGTATCTGAGCGACGATGAGGCCATGGATTATCTGCTTGGCCTTGGGGTCGATTTCCGAAACGAGTTGGGAAATCCGCTCAAGTGCATATCGCTTTTCGCGGTTCAGGCTGAGGCCGCAGCCAAAGGTATTGCGGGCAAGCTTCCCGAACAGTCGGCGCTTGAGTTGAAGCGGTGGGAGAGCAGGGTCGAGCTTGAAGTTAAGGCATACCTGGCAAAAAAGAAGCGATGACGAGCAGCATAGCCTTGAAAAACAAGGCAAAAACGCCCTCCTAAGGGCGTTGCCACGATACGCCCACATCTCTATTTTACGCCCGCTTTAACGAAATACGGGCAAGAACGGCTCGCGCGCCCCGCGCGGGCCTTGAGGGATTTGAATGTCGGACATTATCCGCGAAGTAGACGAAGAACTACGCCGCGAACGGCTCGCCAATATCTGGAAGAAATACGGCGGCTTGATCGCGTTCGGCGCGTTCCTGATCGTCGCCGCCACCGGCGGCTGGCGCGGCTACGAGTATTACGCGGCGAAGCAGTCGGAAGCAGCAAGCGAGCGCTATGTCGCAGCCCAGAAACTTGCCACCGACGCGAGCAAAACCGACGAGGCGATTGCTGCGTTCAACGCCTTAGCTGCGAACGCGCCGTCTTCTTACCGGCTGCTCTCGCGCTTCTCGGCTGCGGCCGAACTCGGCCAGAAGGATGCGAAGCAAGGTGCGGCTGCCTTCGATGCGATTGCAGCCGACGCTTCGGTCGAGACTCTCATGCGCGAGCTTGCGAGCATTCGCGGCGCGGCACTGAGCGTCGATACCGCGGATGTCGCGGAAATGCAGAAGCGCTTAGCACCCGCGCTGGTTGACGGTTCCGCATTCCGTCATTCGGCCAACGAACTCCTGGCGCTGGCACATTTGCGCGCCGGCAATCATGCCGAGGCGCAGAAGCTGTTTCTCCTGCTTTCCTTCGACCCGGAGACGCCGCCGGGTATGCGCAACCGCGCGCAGCGCCTTCAGGCGGCACTCTTCAACAACGCGCCCGCCGCGCCGGAGAAGAAGTAATCGCCATGGCGCTTTCGAAGCCGAAAACGCTCCTTCGTGTCGCGCTGCTGCTGGCGCCGCTTTCGCTGGCGCTTTCCGCCTGCGAGACGCTGGAGAACATGAATCCGTTCGAAGAGCGGAAGAAGCCGATTTCCGGCGACCGCCGCACGCTGTTTCCGGAAGGCGTGCCGGGCGTGCAATATAACGCGCCGCCGACGCAGCCGACGAATTCGAACATTCAGCTGACGCCGGAAGCGCAAAGTCCGAACCCGGAAGCGCAACCGCAAAATCCTGCTGCGCCGCGCCGGGGCCCGGCACAGAATAATTCCGACGATCCATGGGCTGGGCAGCGCCGCTGATCGCGGCGCTTTTTTGGCCGGTCAGCGCCGTTAATCGCTAATCAAGCCGGTATATATGCTTCCTTCCGTCGCAATTGTTGGCCGGCCTAACGTCGGCAAATCGACGCTGTTCAACCGGCTCGTCGGGCAGCGCTTGGCGCTGGTGGATGACACGCCGGGCGTGACCCGCGACCGCCGCGAAGGCGACGCCAAACTCGGCGATCTGAACTTCCGTATTTTCGACACCGCGGGCTTTGAGGAGGCGGGCGCGGAGAGCCTGGCGGGCCGTATGCGCGCCCAGACCGAAAGCGCGATCGCAGATGCCGACGCAATCCTGTTTCTCGTCGATGCGCGTGCGGGCCTGCTGCCGGATGACAAAGTATTCGCGCAGATCGTCCGTAAATCCGGAAAGCCCGCGATTGTGGTTGCGAACAAAAGCGAAGGCAGGCTGGGCGCGGCCGGTGCGCTGGAGGCCTATGCGTTGGGATTGGGTGATCCTGTCAACATCTCTGCCGAACACGGCGAAGGATTAAGCGAACTCTACGACGCGCTGCGCGAAGTTCTGCCCAGAGAAGAAGAGCCGGACGAAGAAGACGAAGAGCGGGAGGTCCAAGAGCAAGCTCCAAAGCCCGATACCATCCGTGTCGCCGTCGTCGGCCGTCCGAACGCGGGCAAGTCCACGCTGATCAACAAGCTGATCGGCGAGGACCGTCTCGTGACCGGGCCGGAGCCGGGAATCACGCGCGACTCCATCGAGGTGCCGTTCGAGTATTTCGGGCACAAGTTCGAAATTCTCGACACCGCGGGCATGAGGAAGCGCGCAAAAGTGCAGGAGAAGCTGGAGAAGCTCTCGGTCGGGGACAGTTTACGTTCGATCCGTTTTGCCGACGTGGTCGTGCTCCTGATGGATGCGACCAAGCCGTTCGAGGAGCAGGATCTGCGCATCGCCGATCTCGTGATGCGCGAAGGCCGCGCGCTTGTGATCGGCATGAACAAGCGCGATCTCGCGCCACCTGCGATGACGATGGGCAAGACCCTGCGCGAGGAGGCGGACCACTGGCTGCCGCAGGCGAAAGGTATGCCGATCGTTGCGATGTCGGGTATGCATGGCGACGGCTTAGATAAGCTGATGAAGGCGGTGCTCGAGACCTACCGCGTCTGGAACAAGCGCGTTTCCACTTCGATCATCAATAAATTCCTGGAACGCGCGCTTGCGCAGAACCCGCCGCCCGCGGTTTCCGGCGCGCGGATCAAGTTGCGCTACATGACGCAGGCCAAAGCGCGTCCGCCGAGTTTCGTTCTGTTCGGCACGCGGATCGACGCTTTGCCAGAATCCTATATGCGGTATCTCGTGAACGGCGTGCGCGAGGCATTCGAAATGCCGGGCGTGCCGATCCGCTTCACGTTCCGTGCGCCGGAAAATCCGTTCAAGAAAAAGATGGAAAAGAAGGATGCACGCGGGAAGCGGAAGAAGATCAACCGGAAATAATCAAACCGGGGCCTGATAGCTCAGCCACTTCTTGGTCGGATAATTGTAGAGCTTCCCGTTCTCACTGACCGAGGCTCCGCACAATTCCACGATCGCTTCTGCGACCGTCTCCGGCGCTTCCAGCGTCATCGGGTCTTCGCCGGGCATCGCTTTCGCGCGCATACGCGTGCGGATCGGGCCAGGGTTGAACAGGTTCACTTTCATATTCGTGCTTGAGACTTCCGCGGCATAGGTGCGGACCAGAAGGTCCAACGCGGCTTTCGAGACCGCATAAGGCCCCCAATAGGCAGTGGCCTTGTTCGCAGCCCCCGACGTGATGAAGACCGCGCGGGCGGCGTCCGCGGCGCGGAGCAACATATCGAGCGAGCGGATCAGGCGATAATTCGCGGTCACATTCACCGCGATCACTTCGTCCCATGCTTTCTGATCGACGTGCGGGATCGGGGACAGCACGCCGAGCTGTCCGGCATTGCCGACGAGGATGTCTAGCTTCTTGAAGCGCTCGAAGAGCGCCTGTCCCATGCGGTCGAGATCGTCGAACTTGCGGAGGTCCGCGGGAACCAGCGTGGCCGAGCCGCCGAGGGTCTTAATTTCGTCGTCGAGTTCTTCGAGCCCGCCAGAGGTGCGCGCGAGCGCGATGACGTGAGCGCCGCGTGCCGCGAGCGATTTTGCGACGGCCGCACCGATCCCGCGCGACGCGCCGGTGACAAGCGCGATCTTTCCTTCGAGAGCTTTCGACATTTTACCTACTTGTCATGGCCGGGCTTGACCCGGCCATCCACGTCTTTTCTGCGGAAAGGGTTTTACAGGCGTGGATGCTCAACGCAACTCGGGCTTGCCCGAGTTGCGCGAGTTAATTTGCCCAAGTCGGATATATCCGACTTGGGTGACAAGGCCGGGCATGACGACAAATCGTCAGCTTGCTTCTGCGAGCAACGATAATTGCCGCGGCGCGATTTCGCCGGTCTTGTCGGTGAGCGGCGTCGGATATTCGCCCGTGAAACAGTGATCGGTGTATTGCGGCTTTTCCGGATTGCGCTTCTCGTGCCCCATCGCGCGATAGAGCCCATCGACCGAGAGGAAGGCGAGGCTGTCCGCGCCGATATATTTGCGCATACCTTCGAGGTCGTGGGTGGCGGCCAGCAACTTGTCCTTGTCCGGCGTGTCGATGCCGTAGAAGTCCGGATGCGTGATCGGCGGGCTTGCGATGCGGAAGTGGACTTCCTTCGCGCCGGCCTCGCGCATCATGCGCACGATTTTCACCGAAGTGGTGCCGCGCACGAGCGAGTCGTCGATCAGAACGATGCGTTTGCCCGCGACCGCCGCGCGGTTCGCGGAATGCTTCATGCGCACGCCGAGTTCGCGGATCTGCTGCGTCGGCTCGATGAAGGTGCGGCCGACATAGTGGTTGCGGATGATGCCAAGTTCGTAGTTGAGGCCGGAAGCCTGCGCGAAACCGATCGCGGCCGGCACGCCGCTATCGGGCACCGGCACCACGATGTCGGCATTCGCCGGAGACTCGCGCGCAAGCTCGGTGCCGAGATTGCGGCGCACCTGATAGACGCTTTTTCCCCCGACGATGGAGTCCGGCCGCGCGAAGTAAATGTATTCGAAGATGCATGGCCGCGGCTGCATGACCGGAAACGGCTTGTGGGACTCGATGCCCGCTTCACCGATGATGATGACTTCGCCGTTCTCGACATCGCGCACGAATTTCGCGCCGATGATGTCGAGCGCGCAGGTCTCGGAGGTCAGGATCGGCGCGCCGTCGAGTTCGCCGAGCACCAGCGGGCGGATACCGAGCGGGTCGCGAGCCCCCACGAGCTTCTTGTTGGTGAGCCCGACGAGGGAGACAAAGCGCTCGACAAAGCGCGCACGCTTGGAGCGGGCGAGAAGGTGCAGGATCACTTCGGTGTCTGAGGTCGATTGCATGATCGCGCCGTCGCGTACCAACTGGCGGCGCAGCGACAAAGCGTTCGTCAGGTTGCCGTTATGCGCAACTGCAAAGCCGCCCCCGTCGAGTTCGGCGAAGAGCGGCTGCACGTTGCGGAGGATGGTTTCGCCGGTCGTGGAGTAGCGCACATGGCCCACGGCGGCACTGCCGGGGAGGCGCTCGATCACATGGCGTTTGGAGAAGGTGTCGCCGACCAGACCGAGGCGGCGTTCGGAGTGGAAGCGCTTGCCGTCATAGACCACGATGCCGGCTGCTTCCTGGCCGCGATGCTGGAGCGCGTGAAGACCGAGCGCGGTGAGGGCGGTGGCATCGGGATGACCGAAGATGCCGAACACACCGCACTCTTCGCGGAGCGTGTCGCCCATTCCTAGATTATCGGCCTGCTTGTCGAATTCGTTCGCCACGCTCATCAATAAGCCCCTTACCTGTCGCGCGTCATTGCGAGGACGCGCGGGTGCTTTCGATTAATTGGTTCACGCCAGCCCGGTCGTTGCGCTTGTAGGCTGGCGCGGTCGGATCGTTCGAATTCGCTTGCGAGGGATTCTGCTTGGCCCCTCTGTCGGTGCGCCCTGGTGGCGTCGGCGCCGGATTGGTATCGGGGGCGGGCTTTTGCTCGTCGTCCCTAGGCTTCCTTAAGCGCTGCAAGATGGCGTTTTCAGGATCGTCAGGCAGCAGGCCCTTCAGCCAGTCGCCGGTGCTTTGCAGGATCGGGCGCGAGCGGGCGTTCTTGACCCAGTCCGGCTCGGTCTTAGCGGGCACCAGCCACGTGAAAAACAGGAATGCGACCACCATGATGATGAGGCCGCGCGCAAGCCCGAACAGGAAACCGAGCGAGCGGTCGAGCGCGCCGATGCGGCTGTCCAGCACGAGGTCCGAAATCTTCACGGTGAAGAGCGAGACGATCAGGAGGGTCAGCAGAAACAGGCCGCCGACCGCAATCCCGGTGGCGAGTAGCTCGTGCTGCACATACTGCTTCACGAAAGGCAGCACGCGGGAATAGCCGTAGAGCGTGACAGCCGCCGCGATCACCCAGGAGGCGATGGAGAGCACTTCGCGCATGAACCCGCGGACCATCGCGAGCGCGCCCGAAATCAGCATGACCGCGAGCAAGCCGAAGTCTAATGCCGTAGGGGTCATGAAAAACGCTGCTCCGCCTTGAATTCTTGGTCGATTTTGGCCGATTCGGGCGCCGGGACCGTTGCCGCAATGCATATAGCCCTTGGACCCGCTTCCGTCACCGGGTGCGGCAATCCATGCACCCTCTATATCGGGCATAGGTGACCGGAAAGTTTGTGCTAGCGCCTGAGCCGGAGCCGGAACGGCCGGGTTAAGGCCGCGATCAGGTCGGTAACCACGCTTAAAAAAAGCGCCGCGATCCCCATCATGACGAAGGGCTGGTTGAGGAGCCGCAGCCCGGTCCAGTCCTTGGGCCAGAACAGGCGCATATATTCGACTGCGAGTTCCCGCGAGCGCGCGCCGGTGAACCATGGCGGCAGGTCGCGGATGCGGATGAAGAGGTCGATCAGCACGACCGCGATCGCGAATATCAGCACGCCGCGCGTGACACCGAACAGAAGGCCGAGGATACGGCCGGTCGTCGTGATCCAAGGGCTCATTCCGAAATGCGAGACCCAGGCCGCGACCAGAAAGGTGACAATGGTCGCGCCGAGGAAGACGTAAGACGCCATCCAGCGGAAAGACGGCCGCAGCCATTGGCTCACGCCCGCGTTCAGCGCGTAGGCATAAACCACGGCAAGCGCCACGCCGAAGCAGACGAGGCCGATGGCTTCGCGCAAGAGCCCGCGCGCATAGCCGAGAATTGCCGAGAGCATTACGGTCGCGACAAAGATTCCGTCGAGGAGCGTGACTCGCATTTTTTAGCTCGCGTCGCGATTGGGGAGGCGTCGGATTTTCTGTGCCGCGGCCCCGATGTCGGCGACTAGCGCGTCTAACCCCGCGACCGTGCGGACACTCAAGCCTTCGGACGAGTCGCCTTTGCCGGCTTCCGGGATCACGGCGCGGGCAAAGCCGAGCTTCGCCGCTTCCTTCATGCGCGCGGTCGCCTGCGGCACGGCACGCACCGCGCCCGTGAGCGATGCTTCGCCGAAGTAAACGCAGTCGGCGGGCAGCGGCACGTTATAGAGGGACGAGATGAGGGCTGCTGCAATCGCAAGATCGGCCGCGGGCTCGGAAATGCGAAGCCCGCCCGCGATGTTCAAGTAAACATCCTGCTGGCCGAGGCGCACGCCGCAACGCGCTTCGAGAACTGCGAGGATCATCGAGAGGCGGCTTTGATCGGCGCCGACCACCGCGCGGCGCGGCGTGCCGAGCGAAGTCGGCGCGACCAGCGCCTGAATTTCGACGAGCAGGGGACGAGTACCTTCGAGACCCGCGAACACGGCGGTGCCCGGCGAAGACGTATCGCGGTCGGAGAGAAACAGCGCGGACGGATTCTCGACTTCCTTCAGGCCGCCGCCGGTCATTTCGAACACGCCGATCTCGTCGGTGGGGCCGAAGCGGTTTTTCATCGCGCGGAGAATGCGGAACTGATGCGCGCCGTCGCCTTCAAAGGAAAGCACGGCATCAACCATGTGCTCGACCACGCGCGGGCCTGCGATCTGCCCATCTTTCGTGACATGACCGACGAGCACGATAGCGGTGCCGGATTTTTTCGCGAAGCGTAAGAGTTGTTGTGCCGAACCGCGCACTTGCGTCACCGTGCCCGGCGCGCTTTCGACCGTCTCGGTCCACATGGTTTGAATGGAGTCGATGATCGCAAGCGCGGGCGGCGCACCTTCGGAGAGTGTCGCGACAATGTCTTCGACGTTCGTTTCGGCAGCAAGCTGCACCGAGGTGTCGGTGAGACCGAGACGCTGCGCACGCATCCGCACCTGATCGACCGCTTCTTCGCCGGAGACATAGACGACGCGTTTGCCTTTGCGCGCGAGGGCCGCGACCGCTTCGATCAACAAGGTCGATTTTCCGATGCCGGGGTCGCCGCCAAGCAAAATTGCCGAGCCGCGCACGAAACCGCCGCCGGTAACGCGATCAAGTTCTTTAATGCCGGATGAGATGCGCGGCGCGTTTTCGGATTTTCCGGAAAGCGGCTCCAGCGCGATCAGGCGTCCCTTGCGGGAAGTGCGTTGCGTGGCAGGGACCGACGCCTGCGAGGCGGTTTCCTCGGTGATGGAATTCCATTCGCCGCAGGACTCGCACTTGCCCTGCCAGCGCGGAGTTACCGCGCCGCAGCTTTGGCAGACGAAGTTTGAGCGGGCTTTTGCGATGACGAACCTGCGCGGATTCTGTGGCTGCACCAGGCTGATTCCGTAGTGCGCATCGGTAATATGTGCTTACCTTTAAACGCAAGCAAGCGCCGTAGGCGGCGCTGAAAGTTAAGGGGCATTTCTATGCAGGAGTTTGAAACAGGTCTGAAGATCGTTGTCGTACTCATGATCCTCGGTTCGTTTTTCGTGGCGTTCAAGTTTCGCACGCAAATCCGCTGGGTACTGATCGGCGCGGCTGACTACCTTGTCGTGCTCGCGAGTCTTCTCCTGGTCATCATACTCGGGGCGGTCTGTTCTTATTACTTCGAGTACTTCGGTTGGAATTACGACTATCGCGGTCTTGGCATCGTAGGTTTTCTGGTCGGCGGTGCGGCGGGATTTATCGTCGCAAGCCTGCTGGCGTCGGTTTTTCTCTCGCTTACGGAGACGGCGAGGAACACCCGCCGTATGCTGGCTTATTACGAGCCGCAAGCTGCGGAGCCGCAGCAGCAATACGCCGATCAGCCGCAGTACGACGACCGTAACAGCCGCTAGCGGCGAGCCGCGCTAGTCCTTCTTCGCGGGCAACAGATTGCCCGCAAGATCGGAGAGCTTCGGGCGCGGGAGTGCCGCGAAGGGCAAGGGCCGCGTGACTTCGATGGCGGCAATGCCGAGCCGCGCCGTGAGCAGCCCGTTCAACACGCCTTCGCCGAGCCGCGCGGAGAGTTTCGCTGCGATGCCGTGGCCGAGTAGCTGCTGCACGAGGCTGTCGCCGACCGCCATGCCGCCGGTGAGCGCGAGATGCGAGATCACGTGACGCGCGAGCCGGAACATCCCAAGCACGCCGGGGCGCCCGCCATAGAGGGTGGCGAGCTTCCGGATAAGAAAGAGCGTGTTGAAGAGTACGAACAGCATATCGACCGCCGCGCGCGGCGAGATCGCGGTGACAAGCGAAACGCGTTTTGCCGCCGAACTCACAAGTTTCCGCGCTTCGGCGTCGAGGGAGCTAAGCAACTCGCGCTCCGCGAGCCGCACATAATCCGCGCCGTCGATGATGTCGCGCGAATAGTTTTCCATCGCCGCACGGCCTTTGGCGAGGCGAGGGATCGTTCGTGCAAGCGAGAGCATTTCGCCGACCACCGCTTTGCCTTCCTCACGGTCGTCGGAGGCGAGCACTTCGGCGGCGCGCTTCTGCAGGCGCTCGATCTTCGCGAGCCGGAAGATCGCGAATAGCTCGCGCGCCGAGATCACGAGCAGCGCGAGAGCGGCGAGTATCGTCAGCACCAGCGCGAACCATCCGAGCCACGGCGCATACGAGAATAGCGACTGCACCAGATTGGCGACGGCAACGCCAAGTGCAAGCGAAACAAGCCCGCCCGCCGCCGACCAGAACAGCTTCGACCAGAAGCGGCTCTTCTTCGGCGCGGTCTCGATCACCGCCGGAAGATTGGCGGCCTCGGCGGCTTCCATCTCGCGCAGTTCCGCGCGCGTGAGCAGCGGCTCGTCAGGTGATGCGACGGCAACGCGCGGATCGTCCGGCCTAAAAGATTCGGGTCTCGTCATTCGAGGCGGTCTCCAACGAGGAACTGCAACGCGCGGTCGAGGCGAATGTGAGGCAGGGAAGGTTGTGCGCCTGTGGCTGCATCCAGCAAAGGCGGACGAAATTTCAAAAAGCGGAAATCGCTCTCATGATGTGCGCCCGCGGCGAGCCCGCGAAATTTCCAGGTATCGTTTTCGCCTTCGATAAATTCAGGCAGGTCGCCGGGAAAAATCGCGGTTTCTTTGTTTCCGTCGAAGAGTTCTTCGCCGATGCGCTCGCCTTGCAAGGGCGTCCCGACGATGGCGGGTAATTTTTCCGTGCCTCGCGTCACAACCGCTTCGCGGGTCGCGCGGATCGCGGCGATTGCAATCGCGTCGGTTTTGGCCCCCGCAAGCTCGGAACGCTCCGCTGCACGTTTCACCATGCGCGAGAGAATGTTTTCCAGCCGGTCATGTTGCAGATGATGCAGATGATCGGCCTTGGTCGCCGCGAATAAAATCCTGTCCGCGCGCGGCCTGAAGATCGAAGAGAGAATAGTGCGCCGTCCGGTATTGAAACAGGCGGTAATCGCGGAGAGCGTCGCTTCGAGATCGGAAAGCGCTTCCGGCCCGGAATTAATCGCGGACAAAACGTCAGCCAGCACGATCTGCCGGTCCAGCCGCGCGAAATGCTCGCGGAAGAACGGGCGCACGACGCGCGCGCGATAGGCTTCGTAGCGCTCCGCCATCATCGCCCATAACGACCCTTGCGGCGCAGTCTCGCCGGGCTGGACTTCAAGCGGCGCGAAGGTGACGGCGGGGGAGCCGGCAAGATCGCCCGGCATCAGAAAGCGTCCGGGCGGCAGCAGGTTCATCGCGAAGCGCTCGTCGCGGCAGGCGATCAGATATTCGGTAAAGAGCTTGGCAGCATTGATCGCGTCTTGCTCGTTCGCGGGTGCGCTCGGAGACAAGGACGAAAGCTGTGCGTGCCATGTCTGCGCGAGCAATACGCGAGGGCCTTGGCGGGAAAGTGCAATCGCTTCCGCCGACCACTCTTCGTAAGTTTTGTCGAGCAGCAGAAGATCGAGCAGCCACTCGCCGGGATAATCGACAATATCCAGCGTCAGCGTTTTCTCCGCACCACGCTTGGTCTGATAATCGATCTCGATACGGATTTCCGAAATCGCGCGGGTCGACTCCGGCCAGCGCCGCAGCTCGACAAGATCGCGAAGATGCTTCTCGTACTCAAAGCGCGGGATCGCGGCATCGGGCTGGGGGCTTAGCCGCACGCGCGCAACGCGGCCTGAGGTCAGCGCCTCGAACACCGGCAGGCGCGTGCCGTGCAGAAGCGCGTGGATCAGCGCCGTGATGAAGATGGTTTTCCCCGAGCGCGACAGCCCGGTGACGCCGAGCCGGAGCTGGGGGCGCATGAGGCCGCTGCCGTAATCCGCAAGCGCGCGGCCGGCGAGGCGGGCTTCCTCGAGGTAATCGTCAAACGCCATTGGCTCGCGTGCTCCCGGCCCGAATATGGGTAGATTTTGCCTTGGCGCCAGTTTTTCTTGTCGTCCCGGCCAAGCGAGCGGTCTTGGTAACTGACACTGGGAGTATGGGTCCCCGCCTTCGCGGGGACGACGCTTTGATTTAGCCTCTCCATATGAAGCGCGAAAAACTCGCCAATCCGTGGCTGTTCGCCGGCATCGGGTTGCTAGGGATCATAATCGGCACTGCGATCATCCTGACCCAGACGGGCGTGTTGCCCGTGCGCCAGCGGCTGGGCGTCGGCTCCACGAGCCTGATGGTGGTTTGCGCGGGCATCGTGTTTGCCGGCCTCGGCACCGTGTTCGCGCTGACCGGATTTTCGCAGACCGGGCCGGGCAGCAGGATTCACGCGAAGGTGCCGTTACTCTTCAAAGCGCTGAATTTTCTCGCGGCGCTGATCGGGCTCTGCGCGCTGGCATCGGTCGCGACGTTCGCGGCCTTCGGTCCCGGTCCGCGCGCGTTTGCGTTCACGATTCCGGCGATCGGAAATATCTTCGGCGCGGAAACGCTGGGCCGGATTTTCTTCGGCGCGATTGCGCTTTTATTGTGGGGCGTGATCGGGGTGTTTGTGTGGATGGGTGTGAAGAGCGCTACGGAGAAGTAGCGATACTTATTGTTCGGCAGGCCAAAT
>LNEZ01000094.1 GCA_001464215.1 Rhizobiales bacterium Ga0077548
CGCCGATCACGTGACGATCTCGGGCTACGAAGGCGGCACCGGTGCATCTCCGCTCACTTCGCTGAAGCACGCGGGCAGCCCGTGGGAAATCGGCCTTGCCGAAACGCACCAGACGCTCGTGCATAACCGTCTGCGCGGCCGCATCGCGGTCCAGGTGGATGGCGGCTTCCGCACCGGCCGCGACGTCATCATCGGGGCGCTTCTCGGCGCGGACGAATTCGGCTTTGCCACCGCGCCGCTGATTGCGGCCGGCTGCATCATGATGCGCAAGTGTCATTTGAATACCTGTCCGGTCGGCGTCGCGACGCAGGACCCCGTGCTGCGCAAGCGTTTCAAGGGTGCGCCTGAGCACGTCATCAACTACTTCTTCTTCGTTGCCGAAGAAGTCCGCGAGATCATGGCAGCCCTCGGCTACAAGAACTTCAACGAAATGGTCGGCCAGATGCAGATGCTGGATCGCACCAAAGTGATTGCGCACGCGAAAGCAAACGGCCTCGACTTCTCGAAGCTGTTCTCGAAGCCGAATGCGCCGAAGGGCGTCGCGATCTGGAACAACGAACGCCAGAACCATCATCTGGAGCGCGTGCTCGATCGCAAATTAATTGTTGAGTCGAAGGCCGCGCTCGATCGCGGTGCGCCGGTTCGCATCCAGATGCCCATCAAGAGCGTGGATCGCTCCACTGGCGCGATGCTCTCGGGTGAAGTCGCCAGGCGCTACGGTCACGCCGGCCTACCCCACGACACCATTCAGGTTCGCCTGAAGGGCACCGCGGGTCAGGCCTTCGGCGCGTGGCTCGCGCGTGGCGTTACCTTCGATCTCGAAGGCGAAGCCAACGACTATGTCGGCAAGGGCTTGTCTGGCGGACATATTATCGTGCGCCCGCCGGAAGACGGCGCGTTCGTGCCGGAAGAGTCGATCATCGTCGGCAACACCGTGCTTTACGGCGCGATCGAAGGCGAATGCTATTTCCGCGGTATCGCCGGCGAGCGTTTTGCCGTTCGCAACTCCGGCGCCATTGCTGTCGTCGAAGGCACCGGCGATCACGGCTGCGAATACATGACCGGCGGCATCGTCGTCGTGCTAGGGCGTACCGGACGCAACTTCGCGGCCGGCATGTCGGGCGGTGTCGCTTACGTGCTCGACGAAGACGGCACGTTCGAATCCCGCTGCAACATGGCGATGGTCGGCCTCGAGAAAGTGGTCGAGTCCGGCGATCCGGAAGCCATGCCGCGCATCCTCGTGAAGGAGCATCTTGGCAGCTACGACGCCGAGCGGCTCAAGCACTTAATCGAAAACCACGCGAAGTACGCAGGCTCCAAACGCGCCGCCGGAATCCTGGCGGACTGGAACAGCTATATCGGCAAGTTCCGCAAGATCATGCCGCATGAATTCCGCCGCGCTCTTGGCGAAATGCAGAAAATCGCGCAAGAACAGCCGCGTCTCGCTGCGGGGGCTTAAGTAAAATGGGTAAGATCACAGGCTTCCTCGAAATCGAGCGCGAGGACCGGCCCTACGCGCCGGTGGACGAGCGCATCAAGCACTACAAAGAATTTGTCGAGCCGCTCTCCGAAAAAGAGACGCGCGATCAGGCGGCGCGCTGCATGGATTGCGGCATTCCGTATTGCCACAACGGTTGCCCGGTGAATAACCAGATCCCCGACTGGAACGATCTGGTCTATCGCGGCGATTGGGAAGAAGCCGCGCGCAACCTGCACTCGACGAATAATTTTCCGGAAGTAACGGGCCGCGTTTGCCCGGCGCCCTGCGAAGCGTCCTGCACGCTGAACCTCGAAGACACGCCGGTATCGATCAAGACCATCGAAGCCGCGATTGCCGACCGCGCCTACAAGGAAGGCTGGCTCAAGCCGCAGATAGCTGCGACGAAAACCGGCAAGAAGGTTGCCGTGATCGGCTCGGGTCCCGCGGGCATGGCTTGCGCGCAGCAACTCGCGCGCGCGGGTCATGATGTGCATCTGTTCGAGAAGTTCGCGAAAGCCGGTGGCCTGCTTCGCTACGGTATTCCCGACTTCAAGATGGAAAAACACTACATCGACCGCCGCGTCGAGCAGATGCAGGCGGAAGGGGTCACATTCCATTACGGCACGCATATCGGCGTGAACGTCGCGATCGACAAGATCGCGAAAGAACATGACGCGGTAGTGCTCGCGGGCGGCGCAGAAAAGGGCCGCGATCTTCCGATTCCGGGCCGCGAGATGGATGGCATTCACTTCGCGATGGAATTCCTGCCGCAGCAGAACCGCCGCGTCGGCAACGAGAGCCTGAACGGCGCGAAAGATATTCTCGCCGGCGGCAAGCACGTCATCGTGATCGGCGGCGGCGATACCGGCTCCGACTGCATCGGCACCTCGATTCGTCAGGGCGCAAAGTCCGTGACACAGCTCGAAATTCTTCCGATGCCGCCGGAAAAAGAAAACAAGCTGATGGTCTGGCCGGACTGGCCGCTGAAGATGCGTACTTCGTCCAGCCAGGAAGAAGGCGCCGAGCGCGAATTCTCGGTGATGACGCAATCCTTCATCGGCGAAGGCGGCAAGGTGAAGAAGCTGCGCTGCACCCGCGTCGACGAAAAAATGCAGCCGGTCAAAGGCTCGGAATTCGATCTCGATGCCGATCTGGTGCTCTTGGCGATGGGCTTCGTCAGCCCCGTGCACGACGGCATGGTCAAAGACCTCGGCGTCGAGCTTGATGCGCGCGGCAACGTGAAGGCGAACGTGGTCGATTACAAATCGTCGAAGGAAAAGATTTTCGCCTGCGGCGACTTGCGCCGCGGTCAGTCGCTCGTCGTGTGGGCGATCCGCGAAGGCCGCCAGGCCGCGCACTCGGTCGACAAATTCCTGATGGGCGAGACGATCCTGCCGCGCTAACGCCTAGCGGTTCTGCCGCAAGCGCTCGAGCACGGCAACTGTCGCAAACGAATCCGCAGTAATGCCGTTCTTTCGCTGGTATGCGGCGAGCGCCGCGCGCGTCTTTTCATCCAGCCTGCCGTCCATCACGCCGCTATAGAGCCCGAGCGCAGACAACCGCTCTTGTAACTCCATGCGCTCGGCACGCGACAACACCTGCTCGCCGCGCGGCCAGTCGCCTTCGAACGGCGCGCCGCCGCGAATGCGATCCGCGAGATGACCGATCGCAAGCGCATAAGCGTCGGCCGGGTTGTAGCGCAGGATCATCTCGAAATTACGCGTCATCAGGAACGCAGGCCCACGCGCGCCTGCGGGCGCGAGAATATAGCCCTGTGTCTGTGGGAAAGCCTGATCGCGGATACGGCGCACGCCGAGCGAAGCCCATTCCTGCGCCGATTTCTTCACGTTGCGGTCGGCGAGGCCGTAGTTGAAATTGCGCGGTAATTTCACTTCGTAGCCCCAGCTTATTCCCTTCTGCCATCCGTTGCGCGCAAGATTGTTCGCAGTCGATGCCAGCGCATCCGGAATGGTGTCGACCAGATCGCGCTTGCCGTCGCCGTTGAAATCGACCGCGAGACGCTTGAACGTCGTCGGCATGAATTGCGTCTGACCGAACGCGCCGGCCCACGAGCCCTTGAAACGCTCGCGCTGAATGTCGCCGCGCGCAACGATCTCCATTGCCGCCAGAAATTCCGCACGGAAATATTCCTGCCTGCGGCCGATACAGGCCAGCGTCGCGGTTGAGCGGATAACGTCACGGTCGCCCCGGTTCGCGCCGAAATTCGATTCGATCCCCCAGATCGCGACGACGACGTAAGGATCGACGCCATAAGTCTGCTCGATGCGCTGGAAGGTCGCGCGATGGGCCGCGAACATTTCGCGGCCCTGATTGATGCGCCGCTCTGCGACGAGCTGGTCGATATAGTCCCAGACCGCTTTCGTGAATTCTGGCTGACGGTCCATCAGCTCCAGAATTTTCATGTCGGGATCGAGAGCGCTCGTTTCGCGATTATAAATTGCGGGCGCAATGCCGCGCTGCTGCGCCTGCCCGCTGAGCTGCGCGATGCACTGTTTGAAATTCGCGGCGTCGGCCGAAATCGCCTGCGGCTGCATCGCGGGATGTTTGGCCTGCTGGTTGGCCTGCTTGCCGGGAAGATTGGGCGCGCGCACCGGCTCGACCGCGCTTTGCGTGGTCGTCGGATCGCTGGCACAGGCGGAAAGCGTAGCCGCGACTACACTGAGCGCGGCAAGGCGCGCAACAAACGCTACTCTCTTCATCTCGTCCCCGCAGAATACGCAGTACAAACTTCGCGAGAACGGCGGCGGACTTATCTCTGTAAACGGATTCCGATCAGTCCGATGTTCGCCGTGTAGTCCTGCCCCGGGCTGCTCGAGAAGAACTGCTCATTGCGGTATTCCGCCTTGAGCGCGAGCGACCGGTTCAGCGAATACGTCAATGCAGCCGAAATTCGTAAATAATCGTTAACCAGCGCGGTTCCCTCGTACTCCTCGCGCAGCCAGCCTGCGCTGACCGACCCGATCAGCCAGCGGCGCAACGCGTGCTCCATCGTAAGGCGCGCCTCGTGGCGCATGACGCCGGAAGCGCCCGGCACCGAGGTTTCGTCGATGCCGGAGGCGGCGTTCAGCTTGAAGGTGGTGAGCCCGGTCGCAAGCCAGGTAAGTTGCGCATCGAATATCACGCCCGTGATGTCGCGAAGCGTGGGATCGGCGTAGCTGCGGTGCGCGACGCCCGCCGAGACCTCGCCGAACAGCCATTCCTTCCGCCCGAACGTCAGGCCCGCGCGGATCGTGTAGCCATCGGAGTCGCGCATGACGCCGCTGAAATCCACCGGCAGATCGCGCTCACGCCGGTCGATGCTGGCCTCGACGAACGGCTTCATATCCGGCGTCCATTCATAAGCGCCACGCAGCCGCGCGGAATAAGCGGTGTAGTCGCGGTCGGCGAGACTCGTGACCGCGCCGTTCGTCAGCTCCGCGTTTTCATAAATATTGCGCTCGATGCCGATGCCGGTCGTGAGTTCAAAACGATTAAAGCGCTGCACAAGTGCCGCGGTCTGCCCGAAGGCATAGACATTCGGCTGGCGCCGCACGGCCGCGATGGCGTCGGGGCTGCCGGGATTCTCCGTCGTCAGCGCGAACTTGCTCTCCAGCTCTATTTTGGTGGACGAAGTTACGTCGATGCGCCCGCGCAATGCCGCCTGCACGTCCGGACGGTCCACACCTTCGACATCGTTGTAAGCCGTGTAGGCCCCGCGCAGGTCGAGCGTGAGTTCGTGGCGCTGCCATTGCGACTGCGCGAGCAGTGCGCCCTGCACCGTGTTGAACCACGAGGCTTTGCCGTTCACGACCTTTTCGGCATTGGAGTCGTAGCCGCTTTGCAACTCGAAGCTCGGCTTCAGCAAAAATGCGCCGGAATAAAAACCGACCGGACCGAACGGCTCATCCTCTTGACGACGTAGCCTCCTGCGGAGCGGCGAGATTGATCCGGTAATTTCCGGAGCGGCAGCCTGCGTCCGCAACAGCGACGGATTGCGGGCGGCGAGATTGGGATCGGCGGCCATCGGTGCCGCGAGCGGCTCGCTCGTCTTTTTCTTCTGCGCCTGTTTTTTCTTGGGCTGGGTTTTCTTCTTCTGCGAAAGATATCCCGTCTCGCCCGCGCCGCTGACCGGCACGCTTCCGACCACGCGCGGCGAGTCGATCAGGCTGTCCGTGACCGAAGACGGCAGGCTTTTTTTCTGAAGCGGGACCTCGTTGCTCTGCGCCTGTGCGGCGGTCACGCATACGAGCGCAAGCAGGCCGGCAGACAAAGCCCGCCAGCACCGGAAAACCCGCACTCGTGACGAAATACAACCCGGCAAAGGCGTGATCCGAGAATGGCTTGGATAGTTAATGAAGGTAAAACAGGCATGGTTAATGCTTCGTTGTGCGAGGCCGCCGATTGGCCTCAAACCCTTTGCCTGTGCTAGGGAATCCGTCCGTTCCGGCCCCAAAAGAGGGCCAGAAGCGGCCCAAGGTTCCGATGCAAAAGCCCAGCAAAAACGCGGCGCAGACCTCTGCTTCGCCCTACACCGCCTCCGCGCTCCGCACGCTTGCGACCGAAGCAAGCGGCCTGAGCGCGCTGTCGGCGGCGTTCAACGGCGAGCTTGGCCGAAGCTTCACCGAGGCTGTGGAAAAGATCCGTGGCGTGTCGGGCCCCCGCGCCGAGACCGGCCGCGTGATCGTGACCGGCATGGGCAAGAGCGGCCATGTCGGACGCAAGATCGCATCCACGCTTTCCTCGACCGGAACGCCCGCCTATTTCGTGCATCCCGGCGAAGCGAGCCATGGCGACCTCGGCGTGATCTCGGACAAGACCGATATCATTCTCGCGTTGTCGTGGTCAGGCGAGACCGCGGAACTGCGCGATCTCATCGATTATGCCAAGCGGTTCCGCGTGCCGCTGATCGCGATTACATCGCAAGCCAATTCTGCGCTGGCACAGGCGGCCAACTTCTCGCTCATTCTGCCCGCCGCACCGGAAGCCTGCCCGAACGGTCTCGCACCTACGACTTCGACCTTGATGCAACTTGCGCTCGGCGACGCCTTGGCGGTCGCGCTCCTGGAGAGCCGCGGCTTCACTGCGCTGGATTTCAAGGCGCTGCATCCGGGCGGAAAACTCGGCGCAAGCCTCACCTTCGTCCGTGACATCATGCACGCGGGCGAGAAGCTCCCGCTTGTTAAGACCGGGACGCTGATGTCGGACGCGATTGTCGAAATGTCCGCGAAAGGCTTCGGCTGCGTCGGCGTGATGGACAGTGCCGGCAATCTTTCCGGGATCGTCACCGACGGCGATCTGCGCCGCCATATGCGCGCCGATCTTCTGTCGTCTACGGTCGATCAGGTGATGACGCGCAATCCGAAATCGGCGCGCAGCGATCAGCTTGCATCCGAGGTGCTCGAGCACTTGAATGCCTCGAACATCACCGCGCTTTTTGTCGTCGAAAACAAAAAGCCGGTAGGCCTCGTGCATCTGCACGATCTGTTGCGGATCGGCGTGGCCTAAGCACGATCCCGAAAAGTACGAAGCGGTTTTCGGAAAAGATCGTGCTTCGATAAAATTAGCTCGCTTTTGCGACGATCAACGTCGCGCCGTCGGCCTTCTCGACACGCACTCTCGTGCCCGCGGGACAATCCGGGCCGCTTACACGCCAGGTCGAGTCGTCGATACGAATGCGGCCGTTGCCGTGCACGATCGGCTCTTCCAGCGTGAACACGCGGCCGACAAAAGCGTCGTGCCGCCTGTTGAGGAAAGGCTTGTCACTGTCGACCTGCGCACCCGGCTGGATCTTGCGGCCGATCAACACCGAGATCACGGAAAGCACCGCGAACACCACGATCTGAATCTGCCAACTAAGCGGAAGAATAAAGCCGATGATTCCGGTCGCGATCGCGGCGAGACCGAGCCAGAGCATGAAAGCGCCCGGCACTAGCACTTCTACCGCGAGCAGAAGGCCGCCGAGGATAAACCAGTTCCAGACGCCGAGCTGGGTGAGGAAATTCATGGCGCGCCCCCTTACGAACCGCCGCGGCGCGGGCCGGTCGGTCCGCTCGTGCCGGGGCGATCGTCGCCAAATACCGACTTCGACAATTCGGCAATGCCGCCGAGCGACCCGAGGATAGCAGTCGCCTCATAGGGCAACATGAACACCTTCTGGTTGGGCGAGCGCGCAAACTCTTCCATCGCCTTCACGTATTTTTCGGCGATGTAATAGTTCAGCGCAGATGCCTGCCCGCCCGCGACGGCATGGCTCAGCACCGTCGTCGCTTTCGCATCGGCTTCGGCAAGCCGCTCGCGCGCTTCGGCGTCGCGGAACGCGGCCTCGCGGCGGCCTTCGGCTTCAAGAATCTGGGATTGCTTTTCGCCTTCGGCGCGCAGGATTTCCGACTGCCGCTGGCCTTCGGCCTCGAGAATGACCGCGCGCTTCTCGCGCTCGGCTTTCATCTGGCGTCCCATCGCCGCGACAAGGTCCGCCGGCGGCACGATGTCCTTGATTTCGACGCGGGTGATCTTCACGCCCCAGACCGAAGAAGCCGCATCCACAACCTTCAACAACCGGTCGTTGATCTCGTCGCGGTGGGACAGAAGCATATCGAGATCCATCGAACCCATCACGGTTCGGATGTTGGTCATGATCAGGTTCTGGATGGCACGATTGAGATTGGTGATTTCGTAGCTAGCGCGCGCGGCGTCGAACACCTGATAGAAGGCGACACCGTCGACCGCGACGGTCGCGTTGTCGCGTGTGATGACTTCCTGTGTCGGAACGTCGATCACCTGCTCCATCATGTTCACCTTGGCGCCGATGCGGTCCATGAAGGGAACGATGAAGTTAAGGCCCGAGGTCATGGTAGTCGTGTAGCGGCGGAAGCGCTCGACCGTATAGTGATAACCCTGCGGCACCGTCTTGACGCCAGCGAACACCGTCGCGATCGCAATGATGAGGATGACCAGAACGAAAATGCTAAAGCCGTCCATGAGAGGCGCCTCCCCGCGCAATAATCCGGAACCTAAATAAACATGGCGCGGCCTCGCCGCGCCCGCAAGTATCGCTGATTCTCACGTTCTCGTCAGACCCAACCTGACAATTCCCGCATCACCACGTGACGGATTACCTTCATTCCGGCATCGGAATCGTTGAGGCATGGAACCGCGGTAAAGTTTTCCCCACCGTGTTCGCGGAAAATGTCCGCGTTCTCCATGCCGATTTCTTCAATCGTTTCGAGACAATCGGCGACGAAGCCGGGCGTCACGATCGCCAGATTCTTCACGCCGGATTTTGCGAGCGCCTCCACCGTCTTGTCGGTGTAGGGCTGCAACCACTCGTCTTTGCCGAAGCGAGACTGGAACGTCAGCGCGAATTGCTGGTCCGTCATCCCGAGCCGCTCGCGCATCAGCCGCGCGCTCTTCACGCATTGGCAATAATAAGGATCGCCCTTCAAAAGATATTCGAGCGGCACGCCATGAAATGACGACAGGATGACATCCGGCTTCCACGGGAGCTTCGCGATCTCGGCTTGCAACGACGCTGTCACCGCTTCGATATAAACCGGATCGTCGTGCCAGGGTGGTGCAATGCGGATCGCGGGCTGCCAGCGCATTTCTTTCAGCGCGTCGAAAACCTTGTCTGCGACGGTCGCAGTCGTCGCTGCCGCGTATTGCGGATAAAGTGGCACCGCAAGGATGCGATCGCAGCCCTGTTCCTGCAAATGTTTCAGACGCGACGCGATCGAAGGGTTTCCGTAGCGCATCGCCCAATCGACGATGAGATTATTCATGCCACTCATCGAGCTTGCCAGCTTCTCGCTTTGCGCTCGCGTGATAGTTTTCAGCGGCCCTTCGTTTCTCTCGCGATTCCAGATCTTGTCGTAATCCTTGCCCTTGGCCTGCGGGCGCTTCGAGAGAATGATGACGTTCAGCACGAACCACCACAGCGCGCGGGGTGCCTCGATCACGCGGCGGTCGGAGAGAAACTCTTTCAGGTAGCGCCGCATCGACCAGTAATCGGTCGCGTCGGGTGTGCCGAGATTGACGAGAAGCACGCCGATTTTGGGCGAAGTGGCTGGGTGGTCCGAAGGCCGCCGGGCTTGTTCGATTTTCATGACAAGGCAATATAGAAGGGTGTCGGCGCCGATGCACCGGGGCGATCAGGGACAGAACGTAGCACTAAAAAATGCTTTCACGCCGCAGCTTTCTCGCCAGTTTGTCAGCCCTCGTAACCTCGCTCGCCGCATGGCGGCCGGCATGGGCGCAGCCGGTAGCTGCGACCAAGATCACCTTCGTCCTGTTCAACGACTTTTACATCATGAACGAGCAGGTGCTGCCCGACGGCAAGGCCCGCGGCGGCTTTGCCCGTCTCGCCACCGTCGTGAAAGACGAGCGCGCCAAGAACAAGAACGTGGTCGTGGCGCATGGCGGCGATACGCTCTCGCCCTCGCTGATGTCGGGCTTCGACCGCGGCAAGCACATCGTGGCACTCACCAACCTGATCGCGCCGGATATTTTCGTGTCGGGAAACCACGAATTCGACTTCGGACGCGACACGTTTCTCGAGCGCATGAGCGAAGCGAAGTTTCCGCTCTATGGCGCGAACCTTCGTCTTGCGAACGGAAATCCCGTTCCCGGTCACATCGACCGCAAGATTTTCGATTTCGACGGCGTGAAGCTCGGTCTCACCGGCATCGCCTACGAGAAATCGGCGCGCCTTTCCTCGCCCGAGGATTTGAAGTTCCTGCCTTGCGTGGACACCACGAAAGAGCAGGCCGAACTCTTGCGCAAGGAAGGCGCGGACTTCGTCTGCGCGGTCCTGCATTGCGACCGCGGTGACGCGTTTCTCCTGCAATTCGCGCAGGCCGCCGAATTGCTGCTCACCGGCCACACCCACGATCTCTTCGTGCAGTATGACGGCCAGGTCGGGATCGTGGAGTCCGGCTACGACGCCTTCTACGTTACCTGCATCGACATCGAGCTTTCCGTTGTTGTGCGTGACGGCAAGCGGGTCACGACCTGGTGGCCTAAATTCCGCGTGATCGACACCGCCGACATAAAACCCGACGCCGCAGTCGCGGCTGCCGTCGCGCGCTATCAGGAAGATTTCTCGCGCGAAACCGAGGTCGCGATCGCAAAGACCGCCGTCGAACTCGACAGCCGTAACGCGATCATCCGCACCCGCGAAGCCGCGATCGGCAATCTGTTTGCGGACGCGATGCGGGTTTCGATGAAGGCCGAAGCTGCCGTCATTAATGGTGGCGGCATCCGCTCCGGAAAAGTCTATGCGCCCGGTTCGGACATCCGGATCAGGGATGTGCTTGCCGAACTTCCCTTCAACAACCGCATGGTCGTGGTCGAGATTACCGGCGCGGACCTTCTGCTCGCGATGGAGAACGGGGTTGCGCAGGTGCCGGTGCCGGCGGGCCGCTTCCCGCAAGTATCCGGCATGAAACTCGTGTTCGATCCGAAACAGCCGATGCGAAAGCGCGTGATCTCGCTTGAGGTCGCCGGAAAGCCGGTCGAGCCAAACCGCGTCTATCGTGTTGCGATACTGGATTTCCTCGCACGCGGCGGCGACGACTATGCCACGTTCCGTACTGCCAAGCGTGTGACGCCGGACGCCGACGCGCCGCTGCTCGCGAACGAAGTGATCGCTTATCTGAAATCGCTTGGCACTGTGAAGACGGTCGCGGAAGGTCGGATTGTTGCTCGCTAACCGCGCTCGTCCGAAATCACCTTGCCGTCGTTCGGCAGCGACCCGACCGCGACGATCTCGACACGGCCCTTGAGTTTCGTCACCGCCTGCAAGGTAGCCGCCACTTTATCCGGTAAGTCCGCCCCGCCATTCGCGCTTTCCGCGCGCAAGGTCATCGCGTCCTGTTCGTTCTCGCGTGTGACCACAAGGCGTAGCTTCTGCAAGCCGGGATGCTGCTTGGAAAGTTCGGCGATCTGTTCGGGCCGCACGAACATACCCTTTACTTTCGTGGTCTGATCGGCACGCCCCATCCAGCCGGCAATCCGCGTGTTGGTCCGGCCGCAGGGCGACACGCCCTTCATCACTTTAGAAAGATCGCCGGTCGCAAGACGAATCCATGGATGATGCTGATTGAACGAGGTCACGACGATTTCGCCGACTTCGCCTTCGGCAACAGGATTACCCGTCCCCGGCCGCACGATTTCGAGGAGCACGTCTTCGTTCACGATCAAGCCTTCGCGCGCGGCAGACTCGTAGGCGACCACACCCATGTCGGCGATGGCATAGGTCTGATAGGCATCGACGCCGCGCGATTTCACTTCCGCTTGCAGCGACGGCGGAAAGGCCGCGCCCGAGACCAGCGCCTTTTTGATGCAGGACACGTCGCGGTTCGCGGTCTTCGCTGCATCGAGAAGAATCTTCAGAAAATCCGGCGTCCCGGTGTAACCGGCGGGCTTCAGGTGCGCGATCATCTCGAGTTGCTGTTCGGTCTGGCCCGGACCCGCGGGAATGACCGGGCAGCCCAACGCGCGCGCGGCGGAGTCCAGAATAAATCCGCCCGGCGTCATATGATACGAGAACGTATTCAAGACGATATCGCCCGGCCGGAAGCCCGCGGCGAATAGCGAACGCGCGGCACCCCACGGATCTTTCTCGGTGCCTTCCGGCTCGAAGATCGGTCCGGGCGATGTAAATAGTCTTCCGAACGAGGAAACCGGCGACGGCACGAAACCAGCGAACGGCGGGGATGCTTTCTGCATCGCGGGCAGTGCCGATTTGCGCATGATCGGCAATTTTGCCAACGCCGCACGCGAATTCACCGAAGCCGCATCAATGCCTTTGAGTTGTTCCTGCCAGCCCGGCGCTTTCAGCGCCGCCGCAAGCAACGCGGGCAGCCGCGCATTGAGATCGCGTTCACGTTCGTCATGCGAACGGGTTTCCTGGCTGTCGTAATGATCTTTCATTTGAACTTAAGCCAGCCAGCGCTTGCGGCGCTTGTAATGCTTCACGTCGCGGAAGGATTTGCGGCCCGCGCCCGAGACACCGAGATAAAATTCTTTCACGTCCTCGTTGTCGCGGAGCGACGCGGCGTCGCCGTCGAGCACGATGCGGCCGTTTTCAAGAATGTAGCCGTATTGCGCATATTTCAGCGCCATATTGGTGTTCTGCTCAGCAAGCAGGAAGGTGACGCCTTCCTTCGCGTTCAGATCGCGCACGATGTCGAAGATTTCCTCGACGATCTGCGGCGCCAGCCCCATCGAAGGCTCATCAAGCAGAATGAGTTTCGGACGGGACATTAGCGCGCGGCCGACCGCGCACATCTGCTGCTCGCCGCCGGAGGTGTAGCCGGCGAGCGAATTCCTGCGCTCGCGCAGCCTCGGGAAATAATTGTAAACGCGTTCCATGTCGCGCTTGATCGCCGCGCGGCCGTCCGGCCGCGTGAACGCGCCGGTAAGCAGATTTTCTTCGATGGTGAGATGGGCGAAGCAGTGCCGCCCCTCCATCACCTGGATACAGCCTTGGCGGACGAGTTCGTTCGGCGACTGGTCGTGAATTTCCTTGCCGTCGAAAATGATCGAGCCCTTAGAGACTTCGCCGCGCTCGGCGTGAAGCAAATTCGAAATCGCTTTCAGCGTCGTGGTCTTGCCAGCGCCATTGGCGCCGAGAATGGCGACAATGCCCTTCTTCGGCACGTTCAGCGAAACGCCCTTCAATACGAGGATCACGTGATCGTAGATCACCTCGATATTGTTGATGGCGAGAATGTTGTCGCTGTTCTGTTGTGCGGCGGCCGCTGACATAACGAATGATCCTGAAGAGAGAAACCCCGCCCTCCCGAGAAGGGAGAGCGGGGATAGTTTCTTGTCAGTTAGGAAGGACGATCGCAGCTTTCCGTGCGCTTCGGCCAGCCTGCGTTCTTGGTAACGTAGTCGGAAGCCGCCGCTTCGAGTAGCGGACGGACTTCTTCCTTCATTGGCGAGATCCAGTCGGTGATCTTCACCCAGTTCTTGCCGTTCCACTGCTGCATATAGGCGGCGTGATGGCCGTTGTGGTCGGTGCAGTTCACGGCCGTGATCGGGGCGCCGAAACCTTCGAGGCCCAGTTCCTTCCAGCGTGCCTGCGTAATGGTGAGCGACTCCAGACCGCGGCGCATATCTTCGCCCGTAATCACCTTCTTGCCGGTGATCTTCTGTGCGTTGCGGATACCTTCCGCGATCAGCACCGAGTTGTAGATACCGCGGTTGTAGAGGTTCTCACCGACCTTATCGGCTTGAGTCTGCGATTTACCCTTGGCCACGACGTGCTTGATGATGTCCTGTACCGCCGGGTATTGCGCGCCGACGCCGTTGAAGTTCAGCGTCAGATAGCCCTTGGCGTCGTCGCCTGCGGGCCGCGCATCGTCGTCGCCGCCCGACCACCAGATACCGACGAACTTGTCCATCGGGAATTTGATGCGCGCGGCTTCTTTCACGGCGGTCGGGTTCATCGCACCCCAGCCCCACATGATCATCCAGTCCGGCTTGTCCTTGCGGACGTTGAGCCACTGACCCGACTGGTTCTGCATTTCCGCAGGCGGCACCGGATAGAGCTTCGTCTCGAAGCCGTACTTCTTCGCGAAGATTTCCAGGAGCGGCAGCGGCTCGCGGCCGTAACCGCCGTCGAAGAAGATATAGCCGATGGTCTTGCCTTTGAGCTTTTCGAAGCCGCCTTCCTTCTCGGCGATATACTTCATGATCATCGACAGGCCGTCCCAATAGGTCGCGGGCGGATTGAACACCCACGGAAAGCTTTGTCCGACCGCCGACGCCGAAAGGCCGTAAGCCATCGACAGCACCGGAATCTTGTCGACCGAGGCTCTCGGGATTAGCTGCAACGTGATCCCGGTCGAGTACGGATTGGTCACGACCGGATTCTTCGCCTTGGTGGACTCGTAGCAGGCAACGCCCTTCTCGGTGTTGTAGCCGGTCTCGCATTCTTCGACATTGAGCTTGACGCCGTTGATGCCGCCGTCACGCTCATTGAGCATATTCAGGTAGTCGGCCATGCCGTTCGCGATCGGAATGCCCGAGTTCGCAAACGGTCCGGTGCGATACGAGAACAGCGGAACGTAGATCGAGTCCTGTGCAGATGCGTTCGACACGAAGGCGGGAGTAACCGCCGTCGCTGCAAGTACCGCACCGACCAGAAGTCCTTTCATTCTCATTTTCTTTCCTCCTCAATAATTTCCGGGCGCGATTACTTCGCTTCCGGTCTTGTCGTTCCGGCGTCTGGCGAAGACGCCGCATTCCGCGGGATATGAGGTCTGCAGCGCCCCAAGAAAGCCGCGGGAATTCTTGTCCCCTCAATAGGGGTAGGGCCAAACCCTCAGTTTCTGTTTCGCGATCTGCCATAGCCTAGCTAACCCGTGCGGCTCGACGATCAGAAAGAAAACGATCAGCGCCCCGATAATCATGAACGAGATGTGCTCGGCGGTCGCCGACTGAATCGGCAGACCCATCGCCGCCATCAGCTGCGGGAGCATGATCGGCAGCATGAAGATCAGCGCCGCGCCCATGAACGAGCCGAGCAGACTGCCTAAGCCGCCGATGATCACCATCGAAAGCACTGCAAAGCTCTGGTTGATCGAAAACGCAGTCGCTTCGGCGCTGCCGTAGTAAAGAAACACGAGCATCGCGCCGGCGACGCCGCAATAGAACGACGACACAGCGAAGGCGAGCAGCTTCGTATTGAGCAACTTGATGCCCATGAGTTCGGCAGCGATGTCCATGTCCCGCACCGCCATCCACATACGGCCGATGCGTCCGCGCACCAGATTAGAAGCAAGCCACGTCATGACGACGACAATCGTCAGCACCACCAGATAACGCGCCTGCGGTGTCGCTTCAGGACCGGTGACGTGCACACCAAATAAAGTGCGGCGCGGCACTTCGATCGCGTTCGAGACGTTGTAATTTACGAGCCACGGAATGCGGATGAAGCACCATGAGAGAAAGAACTGCGAGGCGAGCGTCGCGACCGCGAGATAAAAGCCCTTGATGCGCAAAGACGGCAGTCCGAACAGGATACCGACGGCCGCGGAGGCAAATCCGGATACGACGACCCAGATCAGAATATGCACTTCGGGAAATACCGTTGCGAGCTTGTAGCAAGCATAAGCGCCGACACCCATGAAGCCGCCGGTGCCGAGCGAAAGCAAACCCGTGTAACCGGTCAGAATATTCAACCCAATCGCTGCAAGCGCGAAGATCAGGAACGGAATCATGATCGCGTGCAGCATGAAGTTGCTGCTGAACAGCGGGATAGAAAAAGCGACAACCAGGATGACGATGATGCCGATCCGGTCCTGCAGGATCGGAAACACCGTCATGTCGCCGCGATAGGTGGTCTTGAACTGTCCGGCTTCGCGATAAAACATTTGCTACGTTATCCCTTACACGCGCTCGATGATTTTTTCGCCGAACAAACCCTGCGGCCTGAACAGCAAGAAGATCAGCGCAATCATATAAGCGAGCCAGCTTTCGATACCGCGACCGAACAGCGGGCCCCAGTAAATCTCGCCGACTTTCTCGCCGATGCCGATGATGAGCCCGCCGACGATTGCGCCGGGAATAGAAGTGAAGCCGCCGAGGATGAGAACCGGAAGCGCCTTGAGCGCGATGATTTCGAGCGCAAACGAAACTTCGGAACGCGCACCCCACATGATGCCGGTGACGAGCGCGACAAGGCCGGCTGCGAACCAGACGATGACCCAGATCTGGTTCAGCGAAATGCCAACCGAGAGCGCGGCCTTGTGACTGTCCGCAACCGCGCGCAGCGCACGGCCGATGCGTGTCTTCGAGAAAAACACCGCAAGCACCGCGACCATCGTGCTCGCAACCACCATCGCCGTGATGTCGAGTTTCTGCAGTTCGACACGGCCGCCCGCGAAGTCGATGGAATAGGTGCCGGTGGGAATATAAAGCTGTTTTGTGATCATCAGCTTGGGGTCGCCGCCGAAGATCAGTTCGCCGAAGCCGATCAGGAAATAAGTAAGCCCGAACGTCGCCATGAACAGGATGATGTCGGGCTGGTTCACCAAGGGCCGCAGCACGATGCGCTCGACCGAGATCGCGAGCACCAGCATGATGACAGCCGCAAGCGCGAGCGCGAGAAACGCCGGCACACCGATCGCGTGCAGGCCGACCAGAGAGAGCGCCGCGAACACAACCATAATGCCTTGCGCGAAATTGAAGACGCCTGACGCCTTGAACACCAGCACGAAGCCGAGCGCGATCAGCGAATACAGCGTGCCGCCGACGAGACCCTCCCACAGCGTCTGCACGAAGATGTCGGGCAGTTCCCACATCTCCCAGAACGGGATGATGAAGATCTTGCAGGCCCAGTTATATGGTTTTACGCAGAGCATCTTCGTATCCGATCAGTGTGCCACGCCAAGATAGGCGTCGATCACGGCTTTGTTGGCTTTCACTTCGTCCGGCGTGCCGTCGGCAATCTTCTGTCCGTAGTCGAGCACGACGACGCGGTTCGCGAGATCCATCACGACGCCCATATCGTGCTCGATCAGCGCGATCGTGGTGCCGTAGTGATTGTTCACGTCGATCACATAGCGGCACATATCCTCTTTTTCTTCGAGGTTCATGCCCGCCATCGGCTCATCAAGCAGAAGCAGCTCCGGCTCCATCGCGAGCGCGCGGCCGAGTTCGACGCGCTTCTGCAGACCGTATGGGAGGCGGCCTACCGGCACGCGGCGGATGTGCTGGATTTCCAGGAAGTCGATGATCTCTTCGACCTTGCGGCGATGTTCGATTTCTTCGCGTTCGGCGGGACCGAAGCGGAGTAGCTGCCAGAAGAGATTCTTATTCATACGAAGCGTGCGGCCCGCCATGATGTTGTCGAGCGTGGTCATGCTCTTGAACAGCGCGACATTCTGAAACGTGCGCGCGATGCCGCCTGTCGCCGCGTCATGCGGGCGCATTTTTTTACGCTTAACGCCCTTGAAGGTGATCTGGTTCAGCATCGAGGTCTTGCCGGCGCCGTTCGGACCGATGATCGCGCGGATTTCGCCCTTCTTGATGTCGAAGGAGACGTTGCGGATCGCTTTGACGCCGCCGAACGAAAGCGAGACGCCCTCGACCGAGAGCAAGGTCTGGCCGGCTTTGATTTCGGTATCGTCGGGCGCTCTCATGCCGCTTTATCCATCGGCACTGCCGGAGCGTGCCGCTTCATGTCTTCGATCTTGACGCGAGCCGAGATGTTGCCCTTGCGGCCGTCCTCGAACGTAAGCTCGGTTGTGATGCCGACTTCCTTCGCGCCGTCGTAGAGACCCGAAGCCAGCGGGCCGTAGCGCTCGGTGATGAAGCCGCGGCGCACTTTCTGCGTACGCGTCAACTCGCCGTCGTCGGCGTCGAGTTCTTTGTGGAGAATGAGGAACCGCTTGATCTGCGCGCCTGCCATCGGCCCTTCTTCGGAAAGCGTCTTGTTCACTTCATCGACGTGCTTGGAAAGCATTTGATAGACGCGCGGATGCGCAGCCAATTCCTGATACGAGCCGTAGATCACGTTGTTGCGCTCGGCCCAGGAGCCGACCGACACGAGATCGATGTTGAGCATCACCGTGACGTAATCGCGTTTGTCGCCGAGCGCGACCGCTTCCTTGATGTTTGGATAAAACTTCAGCTTGTTCTCGATGTATTTCGGCGCGAACAGCGTGCCGTCATTCAACTTACCGACATCCTTTGCGCGGTCGATGATCTTCAAATGTCCGGTCTTCGGATCGAAGAAGCCCGCGTCGCCACTCTTGACCCAGCCGTCCGGTGTCTTCGTTTCGGCGGTCTTCTCCGGGTCTTTGTAGTAACCGGCAAAAACGCCAGGCGAACGGAACAGCACTTCGCCATTCGGCTCGATCTTGATTTCGACATCCGGCGAAGGCTTGCCGACGGTATCGGCATAAATCTCGCCATCCGGCTGCGCAGTGATGTACACGGCGGCTTCGGTCTGGCCGTAAAGCTGCTTGAGGTTGATGCCGAGCGAGCGATAGTAGCGGAAAATCTCCGGGCCGATCGCTTCGCCCGCCGTATAGGCCACGCGAATATTCGTGAACCCGTAGCGGTTCTTCATCGGGCCATAGACCAGCAACTCGCCGAGCCAATACTTCAGCCGCGCGCCGAACGGCACCGGTTCCTTGTTCAGAATCTTTTCGCCCCACGTGCGGGCGTGCTTGAGGAAGTAATGGAACATCGCGCGCTTCACGCGCCCCGCGTCCTCCATGCGCACCATGGTGAGCGTCAAGAGATTCTCGTAAACGCGTGGCGGTGCGAACGCATAACTTGTCCCGATCTCGCGCCGGTCCTCAATTATCGTCTCCGGACTTTCCGGGCAATTCACCGTGTAGCCCGCCACGTATGACTGCGCATAAGAGAAAATGTGGTCGCCGACCCATGCCATCGGCAAATACGCGATGACTTCTTCTTTTTCGGTGAGATTGTCGAAAGCGTTCGCATTCTGCGAGCTGACCACTACCGAGTCGTAAGTCAGCATCACGCCTTTCGGCTTGCCGGTGGTGCCTGACGTATAAAGAATGACCGCAATGTCGGAGCCCTTGCCCGCGGCGATGATCTTTTCCCAGGCGTCCCCCGGATACTTCGCAGGCATCGCCTTGCGGCCGATCTCCTGGACCTCGTTGAGCCATTTCAGTCGCGTGTGATCGTAGTCGCGAAGCCCGCGCGGCTCGTCATAAATTACGTGCGTGATCGAAGGCAGTTGGTCCGAGATCGAAAGAACTTTATCGACCTGCTCCTGATTCTCGACGATCGCGATTTTCGCGCCGGCGTGCGAGAGCACGTAGGACATCTCGTCGGCGACCGCGTCCTGATAGACCGGCACCGGAATGCCGCCGATCGACTGCGTGGCCGCCATCGACCAGTAAAGCCGCGGCTTGTTGGAGCCGACGATCGCAACCTTGTCACCGGGCTCGATGCCGAGTTCTTTCAGACCCAGCGCCAGCGCCTTCACTTCGTCTTTGACCTGCGCCCAATTCCAGGTCTGCCAGATGCCAAGATCTTTCTCGCGGATCGCAGGGCGGCTGCCCCGCGTGGCCGCGTTGACCAGCAGAAATTTCGGAAACGTATCGACGCTCTTGTCGATTGCGGCTTTCGCCATTGAACGCTCTCCCCGAAGTCCGGCGCGTTTTCCGCGCTCGTATTTCATGGCCCCGCCAATAACCGGGCCATGCATCTGAAGCGTAGCAGAGTGGACGAAAATCCTACTCCCACAATGCTTCACTTGACAGACAAACAGGGTCGCTGTTGGCTATGGATGCCGCGTTAGGTCTTCTTTCGCAGTGCGAAAGACGCGCGTTCAATCCTCGTAACGGCTGAGCTTTTCCAGGTCGAGAATGGTGATCCCGCCATGCCCGACGCGCAGCATTCTCTTTGTTTCCAGCGTTTGTAACGCGGCGTTGACGGCCTGGCGCGACACGCCGGAGATCAGCCCGATTTCTTCCTGCGTAATATCGAGCTGATTGTCGGTCTTCGGGACAAGTACGGGGTTGCAAAGCCAGGCGATGTTTCGCGCAACTTTACCCGTGGCATCGAGCGAACGGTCGAATTCGACCAACGCAATGAATTGCCCGATCCGCTCGTTAAATTGTTTTACGAGGAAACGGTTGAAGCCCGCACTATTCTCGAACAGCCAGAAGAAAGTCGCAGAGCCCATCATCGCGAGCTTCACGTCGCGCAATGCGACGAGATCGTACTGACGGGCTTCTTTCTTCAGGACCGAGCCTTCGCCAAACCAGATGCCCGCCCGCATACCGGCGAGCGTGACCGTCTTGCCCTTCTGCGAGACGGTGCCGAGACGCACGAGACCGGAAATCACGCCGATCCAAGGATCGAGCTTGTCACCCTTGTGACAAATATAGGCGCCTTTCGCGAAGGACTTCTCGATGATCCCGCGCCGCGTGCGCTCGATCTCTTCATCGGTCAGTTCCGCGCACCAGAAGGCGATCTCGCGCAGGCGTTCGGCGGTGATCATGCGGGAATGGTAGCTACTCCGCTGCCGCCTGCACAGGCTGCGTATTCGCCGCTTCGAAACGCGCGGCCAGTGCCTTCTTTTCCGCATCTGCCTTGACGAGGCTTGCTGCCTTCACCGGGCCGAAGCCACGGATTTTCTCTGGCAGCGCCGCGAGCGCGACTGCGACGGCGTGGTTCGAAGGATTCAGCTTTGCGAGAAGACTACCGAGCATGACCTCATACTCCGCGATCAGCCTGCGCTCGGTTTTGCGCTCCTCGCTGTAGCCGAACGGATCGAGCGCGGTGCCGCGCAGGAATTTCATCTTCGCAAGCACGCCGAACACCTTGAACATCCAGCCGCCGAATTCGATCTTCTTCGGCCGTCCCGAGTTCGGATCGATGCGGGACAAGAGCGGCGGCGCGAGATAAACTTTCTTCTTCAGGTTGCCGTCGAACGTCGCTTTCAACTGCTCGGCAAAGGCGCCGTCGGTGTAAAGCCGCGCGACTTCGTATTCGTCCTTGTAGGCCATCAATTTATAGAGATAGCGCGCGACCGCATCGGTGAGACCGGTCTGCCCCGGCATCGCTTTCGCTTCCACGGCCCGCGTCTTCTCGACGAGGTCGCGATAGCGCCTGGCATAAGCCGCGTTCTGGTAGCCGGTGAGCATAGCCTCGCGGCGCGCGATCACTTCGTCGAGCGTCTCCGAAAGCTGCCGCGCGTCGGTCGAGACTTCCGCGGGCTTTGCGAGATTCGCAACCGATTGCGGATCGACCGCAGCCCGCCTGCCCCATTCAAAGGCCTGCTTGTTCATCTCGACGGACTCGCCGTTAAGCTCGATCGCGCGGAATATCGCGGCCTCGCCGATCGGCAATCCGCCGAGCTGATAGGCATAGCCGACGAGGAACATATTCTGTGTCACCGACGAGCCAAACAGCGCAGCGGACAGCTTCGTCGCGTCCACAAAGTGCGCATGATCGGCGTCGGCGGCTTTTGCGATTTCGCGCTTCAGGCGCTCGGTCGGCAGCGAGAAATCGGCGTTGCGGGTGAAATCGCCCGGCAGCGTTTCGTGCGTGTTCACCACCACCGTGGTTTCGCCCGAGCGCATCGAGGACAGCACTTTCTTGGAGCCGACGGTCACGATATCGCCGCCGAGTATCAAATGTGCGCCACGCGCGGGCACGCGGATCGCGTAAATGTCGTCGGGGTGGTTCGCGAGCCGCAGATGAGACG
>LNEZ01000095.1 GCA_001464215.1 Rhizobiales bacterium Ga0077548
GAAAGAGCCCCACAAGGGCGTGAACCCGGATGAAGTGGTCGCGATCGGCGCCGCGGTGCAGGCCGGCGTGTTGCAGGGCGACGTGAAAGACGTGCTGCTCCTCGACGTGACCCCGCTCTCGCTCGGCATCGAAACGCTCGGCGGCGTGTTCACGCGCCTGATCGAGCGCAACACCACGATTCCGACCAAGAAGTCGCAGGTGTTCTCGACCGCCGAAGACAATCAGGGCGCGGTGACCATTCGTGTCAGCCAAGGCGAGCGCGAGATGGCCGCCGACAACAAGTTGCTCGGCCAGTTCGACCTCGTCGGCCTGCCGCCGGCGCCGCGCGGCGTGCCGCAAATCGAAGTCACCTTCGACATCGACGCAAACGGCATCGTCAACGTGCAGGCCAAGGACAAAGGCACCGGCAAGGAACAGCAGATCCGCATTCAGGCCTCGGGCGGCTTGTCCGATGCCGACATCGAAAAGATGGTAAAGGACGCGGAGCTGCACGCAACCGAAGACAAGGCGCGTCGCGAAACCGTCGAAGCCAAGAACCAGGGCGAAGCGCTCGCGCACGCGACCGAGAAGTCGCTTACCGAGTTCGGCGACAAGGTCGATGCAACGACCAAGTCCTCGATCGAAACCGCGCTTAGCGATCTCAAGGAAGAAGACGACCGCGCTTGCACAGTCTTCGATGAAGCTCGGCGAAGCGATGTATGCCGCCAAATCCGACGACAACGCCGGCGGCGACACTAAAGCCAAGAAGGACGATGTCGTCGATGCCGAATTCACGGAAGTGAAGGACGATAAGAACGACAAGAGCGATAAAAAGTCCGCGTAAGCGCGGATATAAAACGAGTGAATAAGATGGCCTTCGTCCGGAAGAGCGTAATCCCGCAGCCGACGAAGGCCATTTTCTTGCTAGGCAGCTGTTGATGGCGAAACGCGACTATTACGAAGTGTTGAGCGTCTCGCGCACGGCAAGCGACGGGGAGATGAAAACTTCCTACCGCAAGCTCGCGATGCAGTGGCATCCGGATAAAAATCCGGGCGACAAGAACTGCGAAGCGAAGTTCAAGGAAATCAACGAAGCCTATGATTGCCTGAAAGACCCGCAGAAGCGCGCGGCTTACGACCGCTACGGTCATGCCGCGTTCGAGAACGGCAATGCTGGCGGACAAGGCGGCTTCGGCGGCATGGGCGGCGATTTCACGTCCGCTTTCTCTGACATTTTCGACGATCTGTTCGGCGGCATGGGCGGCCGGCGCGGCACGCGTGGCGGCGGCCGCGAGCGCGGCGCCGATCTTCGCTACAATCTGGAAATCTCGCTCGAAGAAGCCTTCAACGGCAAAACCGCGAAGATCGAATTGCCGACCAACGTCGCCTGCGAAACCTGTTCGGGCACCGGCGCGAAAACCGGCACGCAGCCGGTCCAGTGCAAAACCTGCTCTGGCACGGGCCGCATCCGTCACGCGCAGGGTTTCTTCACGCTCGAGCGTACCTGCGCCTCCTGTCAGGGCCGCGGCTCGGTAATCGCTGATCCCTGCAAGTCGTGTCACGGTGCCGGCCGCGTCGTGAAGGAACGTACGCTGGAAGTCGCGATCCCGCCGGGCGTCGAAGACGGCACGCGCATTCGCTTGGGCGGCGAAGGCGAAGCCGGTATGCGCGGCGGCGGCAACGGTGATCTTTATATTTTCCTCTCCGTCACGCAGCACCAGATTTTCCAGCGCGAAGGTGCGGATCTCTATTGCCGCGTGCCGGTCTCGATGGTGACCGCGACTCTTGGCGGTGAGTTCGATGTGCCGACGGTCGATGGCGGCCGCTCGAAAGTGAAGGTGCCGGAAGGCACCCAGACCGGAAAACGGTTCCGGCTCGGCGGCAAGGGGATGCCGGTGCTGCGCTCGCGCGACCGCGGCGATATGTATGTGCAGGTCGCGGTCGAGACGCCGCAGAAGCTGACCAAGCGGCAGAAAGAACTCTTGAAGGAATTCGAGAAGGAAAGCTCGAAAGATACCCAGCCGGAATCGGCGGGGTTCTTCGCAAAAATGCGCGAATTTTTCGAGTAACGCGTCTCGCTTGACCATACCGCCACGCAGGCGCTAGGCAATCGGTCGAGCGCGTAGAAGAAAGTTGGCGGCCATGCAGGCGAACGAGCAAATCCCGCAACAATCCGCGCTTATCAATTTTCTTACCTGCTGGTTCAGGAATCCGAAAACCGTCGGCGCGATTGCGCCGTCCGGCCCGGCGCTTTCGCGCACCATGGCGGCAATCGTAGATACTGCGATTGAAGGACCGATCGTCGAACTCGGGCCGGGAACGGGACCGGTGACCGCGGCGTTACTGGAGCGGGGCATCGATCCGTCGCGTCTGGTGCTGGTCGAGTACGACAAGGATTTTTGCGTGACGCTTCGCAACAAATATCCCGGCGTAAAGGTGGTGCAGGGCGATGCCTTTGCGCTTGATGAAACGCTGCAAGGCCACGCAAGCGCGCCGCTTGCGGCCATCGTCTCCAGCTTGCCGCTTCTTAATTTCGCGGCCGAGCAACGGCAGAAGCTGATTGAGGCCGCGATGAAGATGTTGCGCCCGCGCTCGCCGTTTATCCAATTTACCTATGGCGCGAATTCGCCGCTGCCGGTGGAATCGCATCTTTATGAAACTACCGCGTCGAAGCGCATCTGGTGGAATCTTCCGCCGGCGCGCGTCTGGACCTATCGTCCGCGATAAGGAGTGAGATGAAGAAGATCCTGGTCTTCGCGGGCTCGATCCGCACGGGTGCCTTGAGCGGTAAGCTGGCCGCGCACGTCGCGCGCGAACTTTCTTTGATGAACGCGGAGACGGCCCTCATCTCGCTCGCCGATTACGAAATGCCGATTTACAACGGCGATCTCGAGAAAGACGAAGGCGTTCCGGAAAACGCGAAGAAACTGAAGGGAATGATGCTTGCACATCAGGGCATCTATATAGCGTCTCCCGAATACAACGCGTCCATGCCCGCGTTACTCAAGAACACGATCGACTGGGTTTCGCGCGCGAAGGAGCCTGCAGGCAATCCTTACAAGCAATGCACGTTCGCGCTTGGCGCGACTTCGGACGGCCGCTTCGGCGGCTATCGCGGTCTCTATCATTTGCGCCAGTCGCTAGAGCTTGGCCTTGGCGCTCTCGTTATCCCTGAACAGATGGCGATTGCAGGCGCTGGCAGCGCCTTTGACGACCGCGGGGCTCTGAAAGACGAGACCAACCAGAAAATTCTGAAGGCACAACTCGAGAAATTGATCGCGATGGCCGGAGTGCTCGCGTGAGCGGGGAAATTTCAGCGCGCGACCGCGTAATCGTCGCGCTCGATTTGTCGGACGTGGAAGCCGCCGAGAAGGCAGTCTGGGCGCTCGGCGACAGCATTAATTTCTACAAGATCGGCTACGAGCTTGTCATGGCGGGGGGACTCAACCTTGCCGAAGACCTCGTGCAGGGCGGCAAGAAAGTCTTCCTCGACATGAAGCTGCATGACATCGGCAATACCGTCATGCACGCAACCCGAGCTGCTGCGAAACTTGGCGCTACATTTCTGACCGTGCACGCGTTTCCGCAGACCATGCGCGCGGCAGTCGAAGGCCGCGGCGACAGCGATCTCGATATTCTCGCCGTCACCGTGCTCACCTCGTGGGACGACGACGATCTGAAAGACGCCGGTTACGCCTCGACTGTGCCGGAACTTGTCGCGAGGCGCGCGGCACAGGCCGAAGCCATCGGCATCGATGGTCTCGTGTGCTCTCCTGCGGAAGCAAAAGAACTTCGCCAGCGGCTGGGCGCAAAGATGATGCTGGTCACACCGGGCATTCGTCCGGCTGGAGCCGAGAAGGGCGACCAGAAGCGCGTCATGACGCCGTCAGATGCGATCAAGGCCGGCGTCGATTACATGGTGATCGGACGGCCGATTCTCGCCGCGACCGACCCGAAGGCCGCAGCCGACGCGATCGTTGCGGAAATCGAAAACGCAAAGAAATAAGGGGAGCAAAATGGCAAAAGGCTACTGGATCGCGCGCGTGGACGTGAAGGACGATACGGTTTACGCGAAGTACCGCGACGCGAATGCGATTGCTTTCAAGAAATATGGCGCTCGCTTTATCATTCGCGGCGGTAAGTTCGAGAACCCGGAAGGCTCCTCGCGGTCACGCAACGTCGTGATCGAGTTTCCGAGCTATCAGGCGGCGCTCGATTGCTGGAATTCGCCGGAATACAAGCACGCGATTTCGATCCGCGCGCCGATTTCCGAAGGCGATATCGTGATTATCGAAGGCTATGACGGCACGCAGCCGTCCTGACCTCACGCTTTCCTTGGGCGCCCCGTCCGCGCTATACCCGCGCTCGACTTTGGAGCGCTTGAGATGGCCGAACTTCGTTTAGTGATCGCCGGTGCCGGCGGCCGTATGGGCCGTACGCTTCTGCGCGCCATTTCCGAAGTGCCGGGATTCGCGCTTGCGGGCGCGGTCGATCGCGAAGGCGCTGCCGAGATCGGCGCCGATACCGGTACGCTCGCAGGGCTTTCGCCTTCGGGAAAGAAAGTAACGACGGACGCATTGCCGCTGGTTGCGCAGGCCGATGCGATTATCGACTTCACCACACCCGCTTCGACCGTGGCGCTTGCCACATTGGCTGCGCAGGCCCGGATCGTGCACGTGACCGGCACGACCGGATTGTCGGCAGCCGATGATGCGAAGCTGGAAGCCGCGGCCCGCCATGCGGCACTGATCAAGTCTGGTAACATGAGCTTGGGTCTTAATCTTCTTGCTGCGCTCGTGAAGCGCGCAGCCGCTTCGCTCGATCCCGAGTTCGATATCGAAGTGCTGGAAATGCATCACAACAGAAAAGTGGATGCACCGTCCGGCACAGCACTCCTGCTCGGCAATGCCGCCGCTGAAGGCCGCAAGATTGCATTGGATAAGAATTCGGTCCGTTCACGTGACGGCAATACCGGCGCACGCAAGACTGGCGACATCGGTTTCGCGAGCTTACGCGGCGGCACGGTAGTGGGCGATCACACCGTGATCTTCGCCGGACCTTCGGAGCGCATCGAGCTTACGCATAAGGCCGAAGACCGCATGATCTTCGCGCGCGGCGCGTTGGCAGCCGCGAAGTGGGGCAAGGGCAAGAAGCCCGGCATCTATTCCATGGCTGACGTGCTCGGGCTTAACTAAGCGGCACGGTCCAGAGGATCAACATGAAAGCGCTCGGTTTTCTGCTCTGCATTGCGCTGCTTGCAAGCCTTTATGTTTATTTCTTCGCGACGCCTGCCGTCGCACACGCGACCGGGATGACGGCGCAGAGCGTATCGATTGTGGCTTCGCTCACGGCTTTTGCACTCGGGCTGATCATCATGATGCTCGGCAAACGCGTCGCCCAGCGTGAGAGCGAAAAATAGGAAAAGGCAATGGAACGTCTCTTAGTTCTCATCCGTCACGGCGCGACGTCGATCTGACGGAGCAAGGCGTCGCCGAAGCGAAGGCCGCGGGCAAGCGGCTCAAAGAACGCGGCATCCAGTTCGACGTGGCCTATACGTCCGCGCTGAAGCGCGCACAGCGCACGTTAGGTCTCGTGCTCGACGAAATGGGCCAGAGCAGCCTCACAATCCACAAAGACAAGGCGCTGAACGAGCGCGACTACGGCGACCTGAACGGGTTGAACAAGGATGACGCCCGCAAGAAGTGGGGCGAGGAGCAAGTGCATATCTGGCGCCGCTCCTACGACACGCCGCCGCCGGGCGGCGAGAGCCTGAAAGATACTGTCGCCCGCGCGCTGCCTTATTACGTCCAGAACATTCTGCCCGGCGTCTTGCGCGGCGAGCGCACGCTGGTCGCGGCCCACGGCAATTCGCTGCGGGCGCTGATCATGGTGCTTGAAGGCCACACGCAGGAAAGTATCATCGCGCGCGAGCTCGCGACCGGCGTCCCGATTATTTACAAGCTGAATGCAGACGCGACGGTAGCGGAAAAGCTCGATCTCGCTTCGTAGCTTCAGGCCACATATTTTCGGTGAACGATCTGTCCGATCACGACACCGAGCGCGCAGGCAACGCCGATGCCGGCATAGCGTGCGATCGGGCTCGTTATCTGCATTCCGCCAAGCACCATCATGATGATGACGATGCAAACCGCGATGCTGATGGCGAGCGTAATAATCATAGACAAAGACATGAATAGACCCCGTTACCCCGTTCGATGCGCGCAGCATGAAACAGGGGCTAACGGGTTTCAAGGTCTTGGCTACGCGATCAGCTTCGCCTGCTCCCAGCCGAGCATCGCGCGCTTCCGCGTAAGCCCCCAGTGATAGCCGGTGAGCGCGCCGCTGGTGCCGACGATGCGGTGGCAGGGGACGACGAAGGAGATCGGGTTCTTGCCGACGGCCGCGCCGACCGCGCGTGGCGCATTCGGCTTGCCGATTTTTCTGGCCACGTCGCTATAGGTGGCAGCCCGGCCGAGCGGCACTTTCAGGAGCGTTTCCCAAACGCGCACTTCGAAATCGGTGCCGATCAATACGACGCGAAGCGGCGTGTTGGGCTTCCAGCGCTCGGACTGAAAAATGCGCGCCGCGATGTCCGCGGTGGCAGCCGAGTCTTCAACATAGTGCGCATTCTTCCAGCGTCTCCGCATATCTTTAAAAGCCGCCGTTTCCTTGCCCGGATCGGAGAATGCGAGGCCGCATAGCCCGCGCTTTGTCACCATGACGAGCGCGGTACCGAACGGGGACGGATGAAAGCCGTAGCGGATCTCGAGACCCTCGCCGCCGGTTTTCCATTCGCCGGGCGACATTGCTTCGTGCACGACAAAGAGATCGTGCAGGCGTCCGGGGCCGGAAAGGCCGAGCTCGTAGCTTGCTTCGAGAATGTTCGGCGATTGCGACAAAAGCTTCTTCGCATTGTCGAGTGTGACCGCCTGCAGGAACGCTTTCGGCGTCAGCCCGCACCAGCGGCGAAACAGTTCGTTCAGCGTGCGCGGGTCGGTGCCGGTTGCGGCGGCAACCGCTTCCACTTCCGGCTGCTCGCGGAATTTTTTGGTCAGATACTCGATCGAGCGGCGGACCGTTTCGTAATCCTGGCGGCCGTTCGCGTTAGAAAGTTTCATGGCTTTGGCAAGCATTTCCAAATCCTCCGCTTCATGCGGAGGAGATAGGCGGGAGTGTCGCGCGAAACCACCCGATTTCGCGGGCGGAAAAGCTCAGCGCTTCGCGGTGGCAAGCGCGCTCGCCAGGGATTTTGCGAGTTTTTCTTTATGCATCGGCGGCAGAAACGCGCCGATCACGCGGGTGACGCGCCGCTCGGTCAGCGTGACGCGGGTGACGCCGGAGAGTTCGTCCGAAGTTGTTTCGAGCCGCACCCAGCGCGGGTTCATGATGTCTTCGCGTGCATCTCCGCGTGACGAGACGCGCCGCCAAACGAGCCGTACGCGCGTCACCAGGATTTCCTCGAACGCTTTTGCCGCGCGATAGTTTGCGCGAAAAGCGAGATATACGAGAAGCACATCGAGCCCGAGAAAGCCGAAGACCGGCCATGCACCCATCAGGAGAAATGCGATGCCGAGCACAAAGCTGGCGCCGCCGAGAATTCCCATCAAGATCGCAAAGCCCTTGGGCGAAAGCGACCGATGCGGGGATAACCGCTCGTACAGGAGCATAGTTTCCGGAATCGGGTTGCTCGCATTCATGCGGCAATTATAGAGGGGCTATGGGCAAAAAAGCGACCGCGAAAAAACGCGCATCCGGCAAGGCGAAAGCGAAGAAAAAAGCTGTTGCGTCAAAGCGCTGGGGCGACCGCGAAGTCATCGAGGCCTTCACGCGCTGGCAAAAGGCCAGCCCGCATCCGAAGGGCGAGCTTGAGCACGTGAATCATTTCACGCTGCTGGTCGCGGTCGTCTTGTCCGCGCAGGCGACCGACGCCGGCGTGAACAAGGCGACGCGCGCCTTGTTTCAGGTTGCCGACACGCCGGAGAAAATGTTTGCGCTCGGCGAAGAGAAGCTGCGTGACTACATCAAGACCATCGGCCTTTACAAAGGCAAAGCGAAGAACGTGATAGCGCTCTCGCGAATGCTGATCGAGAGGCACAACAGCCTAGTGCCGAAGACGCGTGAGGAATTGCAGGAACTGCCGGGCGCGGGCCGCAAGACCGCGAACGTCGTTCTAAACATCGCCTTCGGCGAACCGACGCTTGCGGTCGACACCCATGTCTTTCGCGTGAGCAACAGAACCGGTCTCGCGCCCGGCAAGAACCCGCTTGAAGTCGAACTGGCGCTCGATCGCGTGATCCCCGCACGCTTCAAGACGCACGCGCATCACTGGCTGATCCTGCATGGGCGCTACACGTGTCTCGCGCGCAATCCGAAGTGTGCAGGGTGTCTGATCAGCGATCTTTGTCTGTGGCCGGAGAAGACGCTCTAGATTCCAGCGCCGCGATCCGGCGGCAGGATTTCGCGCGAAGGCATATAGCGCTTGTGCCGCCGTACCATGAAGGCGGTGGCAAACACCGGCGTAATCAGGTTCAGCACCGGAACGCTCACGACCGCCGCGATCACGAGTCCTGAGAAAAACACCGACGCGGCATTCTGCTGCCGCAGCCGCCTCGCTTCTTCCGGCGAACGGAAGCGCATCGCCGCCATTTCGAAGAATTCGCGGCTCAGGAGATACGCGTTCGCGACGAAGAACACGCCAATATTGACGACCGGAATCACAAACCATAGCAGGATCGCGACCAGATTCACGATGAGCACGATGCCGAAGAATTTCGCCGAAAGCAGTGCCGCACGCGGGATTGAGAGCGGCTTGCCCGGCGCGTGCGCCGGAAATTTCGTCCGCTCCACTTCGTCGGCAACATCGTCGAGAAAGATCGCCGCCATCAGCGAAGTCACTGGCGCCATGGCAAAGAAGGCGAGCACGAGCGTCAACACGCCGAGCAGGATTGCCGCGATAGTGTCGTAAGGCGACGCAAGCGGCAGCAAGAAGGAGAGCAGCCACTGCAAAACGGCGCCGAGCGCGATGATCAAGAGGATCGCAAGCCCGATCGATTTGAGTAGAATCTTGCGAAGCGGCGGCGAGAAGGTCTGCGCGAAAGCGCCAAAGGCGTCGGAAATCATTCCGCGATTTTACGCGGAATTACGCCTTGATTGAAGCGGCGGCCTGGACGGGTTCGGGGAGTTCGGGAGCGAGCGGCGGGTTACCGCTTTCCGCTAAAGGGCGGGGGACGTCCTCCCGCTCGTCTTCCGGCGGCAGCGGCCGGTTCGCCCAGCGCAGCTTGTGATAGTCGAAGCCGAGTTCTATCGTCGGCTTCACGATGCGGAAATAAGGCGAGATGTCGAAATCGCGCGGCATATAAAGCGAGTGATGCCGGATGTGCAGAATCTCGCGGCGCTTCTCTCTGCTATCCACGAGTTCGATGCGCGGCAGGATCGGATAGCTCACCGACTCGAATGCCTGCGCGATCAAACCGGAGCAGATCACCTTGGTCGGCACGCCGGACCCGAACGAAAGCATACGGCGGCGGAAACGCGCCGGGATCGGCACCGGGATCAGATAGCGCATCAGATCGGTGATGTTTTTCACGTCATATTCGATGCCGAGGCGCTTGATCATGTATTCGACGACGCGCTCGCGGTCGCCTTCCGTAAGCCCGACCGGCCGGCAGACGCGCGTGTGAAACGACATATATTTTGAAAGCGGCGCGGTGATCACGCCCTGTCCGAGATTGGCCTCGATCAGCACGTGCGGTTTGCCGTCCATGCCCTTCTTGTTGAAGCGTGGTCCGACATAAAGTGCCGAGTGCGACCAGGTCGATTGCGTGAGATATTTGATGATGCCGGAGACGCGCGTGTTGCCCTCGACCAGGAGCACGTCGCCGGGCTGCAACACGGTTTCGAGCGCCGACGGATCGCTCGGCGTGAATGGCTCCTGCCCCGGAGACACCTGCTCCAGGTATTGAACGATGCGGCGGCTCAGCCAGCCATGCGCGATATCCGTCATCCCGTAATCCCCACCCGAATTCTTCGGGCCAGCTTTTTTCCCCGGATTGAGCCTAGCGGAACTTTGTTTCTTTGCGGTTTCACGAAACCGCGCGCCGGGCTTCTGACCCTCGAAACACGCGTGTTAGGCTGTTGTTGTTAAAGCAGTTTTTACCATGTCCCGAATTTATCGCCGATGAAGCCCAAAGCATGGATCGCCTGGTCCTCAGGCAAGGACTCGGCCTGGGCGCTGCATCAAGTGCGGGTCAGCGGCGAATATGATGTCGTCGGCGCGCTGACCACCATCACCGAAAACTTCGAGCGGGTCTCGATGCACGGCGTCCGGCGCGAAGTATTGGACGCGCAACTGAAGGCGGCGAAGCTGCCGCTCATTCCGGTGACGATCCCGTTTCCCTGCCCGAACGAAATCTATGAAACGCGCATGAGCGAAGCGGTGAAGGCCGCGCAGGCAATGGGCGTGACCAAAATCATCTTCGGCGATTTGTTTCTGGAGGACATCCGCGCCTATCGCGAAGAGAAATTGCGCGGGACCGGAATCGACGGGGTCTTTCCACTCTGGAAAATACCGACCGGTAATCTCGCGCGCGAAATGATTGTGGGCGGCATCAAAGCGCGCGTCGTCTGTCTCGATCCGAAAAAAGTCCCGCGCGAACTGGCGGGGAAACTTTTCGATGAAAGCCTGCTCGCCGCACTGCCCGCGGGCATAGACCCTTGCGCGGAGAACGGCGAGTTTCACACTTGCGTAATCGACGGGCCGATGTTCGGGAAGAATATCGACGTGAAAGCGGGAGAGGTGACGGAGCGCGACGGCTTTGTTTTCGCCGATCTGATGCTGGCTTAGCGCAGCGTGGCGGCGGTCTTCTTGGAGACTTCGTCGACAATCTTCTTTGCGGCCGCTTCAATCTCGGCGTCTGTCAGCGTCTTCTCGCGCGGCTGCAACGTCACCGCGATCGCGAGCGACTTCTTGCCTTCCGGCACGCCCTTGCCTTCGTAGAGATCGAACACGTCCACGTTCTCGATCAATGTTTTGTCGGCAGCCTGTGCCGCGCGAATGATGTCAGCGGCCGTTACTTTCTGGTCCACGAGGAATGCGAAGTCCCGAACGACCGGCTGGAACGCCGACATCTCGAGCTTCGGCTTAACCTTGGTCGGCTTCGCTTTTTGCTCCGGCAGGCGGTCGAGGAAAATTTCCGCAACCGAAACCGGACCTTCTATATCGAGTGCGTCGAGCGTCAGCGGATGCAGCTCGCCGAAATAGCCGAGCACGAGTTTCGGGCCGAGCTGGATCGTGCCGGAGCGGCCCGGATGCAGATAATTCGGCCCACCCGCCACGATCTGCACCTTGTCGGTCGGCGCGCCACAGGCGGCCAAAATCGCAAGCGCATCGCTCTTTGCGTCGTAAACATCGACGCTTCCGGCTGAACCTTCCCAGTGACGGCCTGCGCCCGAAACTTTCGCGGCACCCCGGCGCAAGCTTGTCGCCGCCATCAACTGCTCTTCCGGCTTGTCGCCGAGAAAAATCTGCCCGACTTCAAACAGCGCGACATCGGCGTAGCCGCGGTCGGCGTTCTTCTGCGCGGAGATGGCAAGACCTGGAATGAGGCTCGGGCGCATATCCGAAAGATCCGACGCGATCGGGTTTGAAAGCGCGAGCTGAGGTGTACCACCGCCGAAGCGTTCGGCGTGTTCTTTCGAGATGAAAGACCACGTGACGCCTTCGACCGAACCGCGTGTCGCGAGTGCGCGCTTCGCCGTGCGCGTGCGCTTCTGGAGCGTGGTCAGCACCGGCTTTCGCGCATTCTCGTCTCGCTCGAACGGAGTCATCGGCACGCGATCGAGCCCCGCGATGCGCACGACTTCTTCGACGAGATCCGCCTTGCCTTCGATGTCGCCGCGCCAGCTCGGCGGTGAAACTTTTAAGCTTTCGCCGGAGCCTGCCGTCGTGAAACCGAGCGCGGAAAGAATGCGCTTCACTTCGTCGGTTTTGACTTCGATGCCGGTGAGGCGCTTCGGCTCCGAAAGAGGGAAGCCGATCACGCGGCTTGTATCCGGCACTTCGCCTGCCACGAAAACTTCTGACGGCTCGCCGCCGCACATCTCTAGGATGAGTTGCGTCGCGAGTTCCAGACCCGGCACCATGAATGCCGGATCGACGCCGCGCTCGAAACGGAAGCGCGCGTCGGAAAGCAATCCAAGCTTGCGCCCGGTCTGCGCGATGTTGAGCGGATTCCAGAGCGCGGATTCGACGACGACATCGGTGGTCGATTCCGAAACGCCGCTTTCCTCGCCGCCCATGACGCCGGCGAGCGATTCCACCGCGCGGTCGTCGGAGATGACACAGATCGCGTCGTCAAGTTCGTAGGTCTTGCCGTCGAGCGCGAGCAGCGTCTCGCCTTGTCTGGCCCGGCGCACGACGAGATTGCCCTTCACCTTCGCCGCATCGAAGACGTGCAGCGGACGCGAGCGGTCGTGGGTCAGCAAATTCGTAATATCGACTAGCGCATTGATCGGGCGGAGCCCGATCGCGCGGAGTCGCTTTTGCAACCATTCCGGCGAAGCGCCGTTCTTCACGCCGCGAATGACACGAATACCGAAGGCCGGGCAAAGCTCGGGTGCTTCGATTTTCACTGAAATCGGGCAGGGGAATTTTCCGGCGACCGGCTTCGGCGCTTTCTCGTTAAAGGTGCCGCCGCCCGCCGCTGCGAGATCGCGCGCAACGCCCTGCACGCCGAGCGCGTCGGGCCGGTTCGGCGTGACGGCAACGTCGAACACCGGATCGTTGAAGCCCAAGACTTCCGCGAACGGTTTTCCGAGCGGTGCGTCGGCCGGCATTTCGATGATGCCGGCGTGCTCTTCGGACAAGCCCATCTCGCGCTCGGAGACGAGCATCCCGCGCGATTCCACGCCGCGGATCGCGCCGATCTTCAAAACATCGCCGCTTGCGGGAATCGTAGTGCCCGGCCGCGCGAACACGCCCTTCATACCTGCGCGCGCATTCGGTGCGCCGCAGACGACCTGGATCGGATTGCCGTCGCCGATATCGACCATGCAGACGCGAAGCTTGTCCGCGTTCGGATGTTTTTCGGCGGAGATCACGTTCGCGACGACGAAATCTTTGAGCTTTGCAGCTTTGTCCTCGACGCTTTCGACCTCGAGGCCGACGGTGGTCAGCTTCTCGGCAATCTCCGAAACCGTCGCGTCGGTATTCAAATAATCTTTGAGCCAGGAGAGGGTGAACTTCACGTGCTCAATCCTCCCGCAAGCGTCGGGAAGTCGAGCGGCCGGAAGCCGTAGTGTTCGATCCAGCGCACATCCGCTTCGAAGAACGGACGCAGGTCCGGCATACCGTATTTCAGCATCGCGATGCGGTCGATGCCCATGCCCCAGGCAAAGCCCTGATACTCGTCGGGATCGAGACCGCAGTTACGCAGCACGTTCGGATGCACCATGCCGCAGCCAAGAATTTCCAACCAGTCGTTGCCCTGACCGAACTTGATGTCGCCGCCCGAGCGGTCGCACTGAATGTCGACTTCCATCGACGGCTCGGTGAACGGGAAAAACGACGGGCGGAAGCGCATCTTCACGTCGTCGACTTCGAAGAATGCCTTGCAGAACTCGGCGAGAATCCACTTCAGGTGCCCGAGATGCGATTTCTTGTCGATCACAAGACCTTCGACCTGATGAAACATCGGCGTGTGGGTCTGGTCCGAATCCGAACGGTAAGTGCGGCCCGGAATGATGATCTTGATCGGAGGCTTTTGCTTCTGCATCGAACGGATCTGCACCGGCGAGGTGTGTGTGCGGAGCAGCTTCCGTTCGCCGTTCGCGTCGGGTGGGAAGAAGAAAGTGTCGTGCATTTCCCGCGCCGGATGGCCCGCCGGAAAGTTCAGCGCCGTGAAGTTATAGAAGTCGGTTTCGACATCCGGGCCGTCGGCGACCGAAAAACCCATGTCGGCGAAGATCGCGGTCAGTTCTTCAACAACCTGCGAAATCGGATGAATGCGGCCGGTCTCGGCGGGAGCCGCGCGCACGGGGAGCGTGACATCGGCGGCTTCGGAGGCGAGCTTCCCAGCTATCGCTTTTTCTTTCAGCTCGGATTTTTTCTTCTCGAGCGCGGCGGAAACGCGGTCGCGGAGCGCGTTGATTTTCGCGCCCTGCTCCTTGCGCTCCTCTGGCGACATCGCGCCGAGGCCCTTCAAGAGTTCGGAGACCGAGCCCTTCTTGCCGAGGGCCGACACGCGCACGGCTTCAAGCGCGGCTTCGTCAGCCGCGCCCGCGATCTGCGCGATGAGATCGTTTTCTAGCTTCGCGTGCCCGGTCATGCGCCTGCTCAGTTAAGAGCGGCGCGGGCCTGTGCGCAAAGTGCCTTGAACGCTGCCGGTTCGTGAACGGCGAGATCGGCGAGCACCTTGCGGTCCACATCGACGCCGGCCTTGTTCAGGCCGTTGATGAACTTGCCATAAACAAGTCCTTCTTCGCGCACCGCCGCGTTGATCCGCTGGATCCAGAGCGCGCGGAACGTGCGCTTCTTCACCTTGCGGTCGCGGTAGGCGTACTGCATCGACTTGTCGACCGCAGCCTTCGCCGTGCGGATGGTGTTCTTGCGGCGGCCACGGAAGCCCTTGGCGGCCTTGTAGGTTTTCTTGTGTTTGGCGTGTGAGGTTACGCCGCGTTTAACGCGTGCCATCGGAAATCTCCTTCAAACTCGAAAACGGAAAACGGCTGTCGTTTAGCCGTTGGGCAGAAAAATCTTGCGGACGCGTACAGCGTCGGATTCGGAAATGACGCGCGTGCCGCGCAGCTTCCGGATCTGGCTGGTGGTCCGTTTGATCATGCCGTGGCGTTTTCCAGCTTGGGCGGCGATCACCTTCCCGGTCGAAGAAATCTTGAAGCGTTTCTTCGCGCCGGACTTGGTCTTCAGCTTGGGCATTTTGCTCTCCATGGACTTGAGACGCGGGCAAGCCCGGCTAAGTCACTGTAATTGCTCAGAATTGAGCGTTCAAAAGCCGCCACGGCAGCCCTAATGATGGCCGGTCGGCTCGAAGGCCGTCTCGATACGCGAGACGGCCAAGGTTTTCAAGTATTTGGGGTCGGGGCCGCTTTAGCGCGGCGCGAGGATCATGACGATCTGGCGGCCTTCGGACATCGGCTCCATCTCGACCTTGGCGATGGTGGTCGTGTCCTCTTTCAGCTTCTGGAGAAGCTTGTAGCCCAGCTCCTGGTGCGCCATTTCGCGGCCACGGAAGCGAAGGGTCACCTTCACCTTGTCGCCCTCTTCGAAGAAGCGCTGGATCGACCGCATTTTCACGTCGTAGTCGTGCTTGTCGATGCCGGGGCGCAGCTTGATTTCCTTGACCTCGACGGTCTTCTGCTTCTTGCGCGCTTCGGCGGCTTTCTTCTGGGCCTGGAATTTGAATTTGCCGCTGTCCAGAATTTTGCAGACCGGCGGATTGTTGTTCGGCGAGATCTCGACAAGGTCGAGGCCCGCCGCGGTTCTCGCCTTCTGCATCGATCAGCTGAACTTCGCGGACGCGGATATCTTCGTTGGTGCGCGGGCCATCTTTTTGAACGGGTGCCGCGGCTCTCATCGGACGACGAATGGGGGCAGTCTCCTCTAGCTGTTAAAACGAACGCTGTGACGCCGGAACCAGAACCTTCAAGGGAAGATCGGCCCTACTCGGCGAAGCATTGGGAAGATCGTGAGAAACGGGCGGCAAGTCAACTTGCGGGCCAATCTCGGATTTATCCGAGATTGGAATCATAAAGAGGGCTTGCGGGCGACATCGCGGTAAACCGCGAGCAGCCGCTTGGCGAAGGTCTCTTTCGAGAACTGCGAGGCGATCCATTCGCGGCCGCGCACGCCCATGGCACGCCGCGCTGGAGCGCCGATCGCGAGCAATTTGAAGAGAGTTTGTGCGAGTTCCGAAGCGTCACCCGAGCGGTAGAGCACGCCGGTCGAGCGGGCATCCGAAATATAGGGAGCCGCGCGCACCATTTCATCCCCGTTCTCGGAGTCGGAGACCGCGACCGGAACGCCCATCGCCTGCGCCTCCAGCACTGCGCGGCGGTGGCCGCCTTGTGAGACGGACGTGCAGACCACGATGTCGGCAAGCGAATAGGCGGAGAGCATATCTTCGGTATGGCCGGCGAAGCGTATACGGTTCGAGAGACCGAGCTGATGCACCTGATCCCAGAGTTCGCCGGTATAGCCCGAGCGCTGCGGGTGTTCGCCCGCGAACACGCAGATAAAATCCTTGAGCCCGGCTTCGCGAAGCCGCGAGGCCGCCTCGACCAAAAGATGCGGCGCCTTCGGCCGGGTCAGCCGTCCGGGCAGCAGGATCACACGGTCCTTCGCTTCCAGACCCCATTCGTTTGCGAGCGACGTGCGCCGCGCCGGATCGATGAGCGATGGATTGAACGCTTCGAAGTCGATTGCGTTTGGCACCACCGAGATTTTTTCGCGCGCGGTGCCGTAGCGCTCCTCGACCATTTTAGCTAACCGCTCGCCCGGCGCTATCACGCGGGCGCCCCGCACCATCACGCTGTTATAGAAACGCTTTAGCGGATTGCGTTCCGAGAAGCTGCCGTCATAGGTCGCGATATACGGCACTTTGGAAATTCTGTTCGCGACCAGACAGCTCCAGGCCGGCGCGCGGCTCTGCGCGTGCAAAAGATCGGCGTCGAGATCGCGCGAGAGTTCCGCGAGCTTCTTTGCGTTCGCATACATCTGGGTCGGATTTTTGGAAGCGACCGGAAGCTTGATGACGGTCGCGCCCGCGCGGTTCGCAGCATCCTCGAGCCTGCCGCCTTCGGACACGATGACGGCGCGATGTTTGGCGCGCGTCAGCGCTTCCGCGATTTCGATTGCATGATTAACGGTGCCGCCCGGTTGCAGGTCGGGAATGACCTGGACCACGGTCAGCGGCCGTTCGTTCATGCTGGGTGCGGGAGTCGTCACGACCCGACTCTTAAGATTGGCTCGTGGCAATCGCAAGGCGGCTTGCGTTCACTTTGCCGACATACTAGGCGGCGCAGATGGAGAAAGATCCCGCATATCTATCGGTAGGTAATCCCGCGCGGCGCATCGCTATTCGTGCGCGGGAAGGGACTTCGCCCGGCGTGTTTTGGCTGGGCGGTTTTGCCTCCGACATGAAGGGCACCAAGGCTGTCGCATTGGACGAACACGCGGCAAAAACTGGCCGCGCCTCGATCCGTTTCGATTATTCGGGACACGGCGAGAGCAGTGAAAAATTCGAAGACGGCACGATCTCTTCTTGGCTCGAAGATGCGCTCGCGGTGTTTTCAAGCCGCGCAAAAGGTCCGCAGATCGTGGTCGGCTCCTCCATGGGCGGATGGATTGCGCTGCTTCTCGCGCGTGCGTTGGCGGAAAATCCGTCACTCGCGCAAAGCGCGAAACTCGCGGGTCTCGTGCTGATCGCGCCCGCGCCCGACTTCACCGAAGAACTGATGTGGAAAAACTTTTCGGAAGAAGTACGGAAGCAGATCGAAACCAGTGGGCGCTGGGAGCGTCCTTCCGCCTATGGCGACGACCCTTATCCAATCACGAAGCGCCTCATCGAAGACGGCCGCAAGCATCTTCTGCTCGGCAAGCCGATCGAGGTGAAGTGTCCGGTGCGGATTCTACAAGGCGTGATGGACCCGGATGTGCCGTGGCAGCACGCGATGAAACTCGTCTCCTGTCTCGCGCAAGACGATGTGACGATGACGCTGGTGAAAGACGGGGATCACCGCCTGTCGCGGCCGGAAGACATCGAGCGGTTGCTGAAGACGGTGGATGAACTCGCGGCGGAAGTGGGCGCTTAAGCCGAAGCCCATTCTTCGGAAACGGATGCGTCGGTTTCCGCGGACGCCTTCTTGCGCTTCAGCGCTGCGAATTCTTCTGCGTGCATCAATTGCGAAGCAGCCCAGACCGCGGCACCCCGCACCAGCGGCGACGCGTCATCGAGACGCGCAATCACATCCGGCACGAGCGAAGGCGCGGCCGAGTTTCCGATTGCGATCAAAACATTGCGCACGAAACGCTCGCGGCCCGAGCGCTTGATCGGCGACTTCGAGAAACGAAAACGAAACGCGGCGTCATCGAGCGCGGAAAGTTCGGCAAGCGATGGCACGCGGTTTTCTTCGCGTGCCGCCAGTTTCTGCTCGCGGCTTTCGCTCGCAAACTTATTCCACGGACAAACCGCGAGACAGTCGTCGCAGCCATAGATGCGGTTGCCGATGGCTTTCCTGAACTCGCGCGGGATCGGGCCTTTGTGTTCGATGGTGAGATACGAGATGCAGCGCCGCGCATCCAGTTGATAAGGTGCCGGGAACGCATTCGTCGGACATACATCGAGACAGGCGCGGCATGAGCCGCAATGATCAATCTCACGCTGATCGGCCGGCAACAGAACCTTTGTCAGCATCGCGCCGAGAAAGAGCCACGAGCCGCGTTCGCGCGAGACGAGATTGGTGTGCTTGCCCTGCCAGCCCAGGCCCGCCGCCTGCGCGAGCGGTTTTTCCATCAGGGGCGCGGTATCGACGAACACTTTCAAGTCTTCGCGGGTTCTGTGCGCGAGCCATTGGCCGAGGCGCTTGAGCTTGCCTTTGATGAGTTCGTGATAATCGTCGCCCTGCGCGTAAACAGAAATTGCGCCGTGCATTTTCTCTTTCAGGATTTCGCGCGGGTCGCAGTCCGGTCCGTAGTTCAGGCCGAACATCACGACCGAACCCGCGCCATCCCAGAGGGCATTCGGATGTTCGCGGCGGCTCGCGTGCGTTTCCATCCACGCCATGTCGCCATGGCGTTGCTCCGCAATCCACTTGTGTAGATTAGATGCAGCGTCCGGAATTGAATCCGGAGGCGCAATGCCAACCGCGTCGAAGCCTTCTTCGCGCGCGCGCGCGATGAGTTCAGCTTTGATCGCGGTTGGATTTTTCAGAAGTCGAGATTGGTGTAGCTTGCCGCCGGCGGCAGGCCCGGAATCGTTTCCGAGAGCAGCGCCCGGAACGACGGGCGAGACTTGATCTTCGCGTACCAGTTCTTCGCGTTCTCGTCTTCCGACCACGGCACGTCACCTAAATAGTCGCACGTCGATAAATGGGCCGCTGCCGCGAGATCGGCGTAAGTGAGTTTCTCGCCGGCAATCCATTTGCGGGTTTTCGCAAGCCAGCCGAGATAGCGCAAATGTTCGGCAATATTGGCGCGCGCGGCGCGGATCACGAAGGAATCCGGCGGTCCGCCGCCTTCGCCGGGGCGCATATAGCGCTTCCAGATTTTCTCGCGCGCGATGTGTTCGCTAACGTCATTGAAGAATTTCGAATTGAACCAGGTCATGAGGCGGCGCACTTCCACGCGCTCGTTGCTGGCGGCCGGCATCAGACGCTTATCCGCGACCTGACTGCCGTAGCTCTCATCTAAATACTCCGCGATCACGCTGGCACCGGGAACCGCGAGCGTTTCATCGACCAGAACTGGAACAGTTCCGGCCGGGTTGAGCGCGAGAAATTCGGGCCGCCGCTTCCATTCGTGCTCTTCGGTAAGCGCCGCCTCGATCCCGTACTCGGCGAGCACGAGACGTACGAAGCGCGAATGGGGGCAGAAGAACTGATGATAGAGCTGCATTACGACCTTTCCTGCCCGAACTTTCTTAATTTTCTTAATAAATCGGATATGCCGGGCGGCCCGCGTAAAAAGCGCGTGAAGCAGGCAAAGATTTGACGCGCCTGCCTTTGCCGGGGGAAACGCTACGCGTTAAGCCGTTTGGCACGGCGAATCGGGAGCGTCCGGATGACCTTCGGAAAAATATTGGAAGCGCTGCTCTTGGGAATCCTCGAGGGCGGCACGGAGTTCATTCCAGTTTCCTCGACCGGGCATCTTTTGCTCGCAACCCACTTCCTGAAATTCGAGACCACCGGAAAGACCTTCGAGGTGCTGATTCAGCTTGGCGCGATCTTAGGTGTCGTCGTCGTCTATTTCACGAGGCTGGCAAAGGTCGCCTTCGCGGTTCCTTATGATCCTATGGCGCGCCGTTTCGCGCTCGGCATCATTCTCGGGTTCATACCCGCCGCGATCCTCGGCGCGCTGTTGCATAACTTCATCAAGACCGTGCTGTTTGCTAGCCCGATGCTGATCGCAATCGCGCTGATCGTCGGCGGCGTGATTCTCATCTTCGTCGACAAGATCGCGTTCAATCCGAAATATAGGGACGCGATGGCGTTGCCCCCGATGACGGCGCTCGGCATCGGCCTGTTTCAATGTCTTGCCTTGATCCCCGGCGTGTCGCGCTCGGGCTCGACTATCGTCGGCGCGCTTCTGCTCGGTCTCGACCGGCGCGCGGCGGCGGAGTTCTCGTTCTTCCTTGCGATGCCGACAATGTTGGGCGCCTTCACCTACGATCTTGCGAAGAACTACAAGAATCTCACCATGGACGATGGCGTGCTGGTCATCGTCGGCTTTGTCGCGGCCTTCTGCGCGGCACTCGTGGTCGTGCGCGCGGTGCTCGACTTCGTGTCGAAGAACGGATTTGCGGCCTTCGGCTGGTGGCGGATCGCGGTCGGCTCGGCCGCGCTGATCGGACTTTATTTTACGAGATAAATTTTAGGCCGCCGGTTTCGTGAATTGGCCGGCCTTGCGATAGCGCCAGAGATAGCTCGGCAGGATCGCGCGCATCGCGGTTGGATTGATGCCAAGACCCTCAAGCGTGCGTCCGGTGCGGATCGCGTCCGGCGAAACTACGTTATCGGTTTCCAGCATCGTCACCTGATCGCGTGTCAGCATCGGCTTCGGCATCAGCTCCATAAAGAATGCCTGGATGCGCGCGACCGTCCACGGCAGCGGCAGCAGTAATCTTTTGCGGCTGATCTGCTCGAGCGTGAGTTCAAGAAGCTCGCGGAAGCTTTTCACTTCCGGTCCGCCGAGTTCGTAGATCGCGCCACCCTTGGCTTCGCCCTCGACCGCCTTTGCGATCGCTTCTGCGACATCGCCGACAAAGACCGGTTGGAATTTGGTGACCCCGCCGCCGATCAGCGGCAGGAATGGGGAGATGCGCGCAAGCGACGCGAAGCGATTGAAGAAATCGTCTTCCGGCCCGAACACGATGGAGGGGCGCACGACGATGGCGTCGCGTTGCGCTGAAAACGCCGCCGCTTCGCCAAGCGCTTTGGTGCGGCCGTAATTTGAATGCGACCCCTTGTCGGCGCCGATTGCCGACATCTGCACGAGCCGCGCGCCTTCTTTTTTCGCGGCCATGGCGACCGCTTCCGCGCCTTCGGCCTGCACCGCGTCGAAGCGCTGCGCGCCGCTCTGGTAGAGAATGCCGACGAGGTTCACGATTGCGCTGGCGCCCTCAGCCGCGCGCTCGACCGAATCCGGGAAGCGTAAGTTTGCCTGCACCGGCTGAATTTGGCCGACCACGCCGAGCGGCTGGAGATGGCCCGCGAGATCGGGCCGGCGTACCGCGACCCGGATGCGCCAGCCGCGCTTGGCGAGTGCGCGCACGAGATGGCGCCCGACAAAGCCGGAACCGCCGTAAATCGTCACCAGACGGTCGGACGGAATCTGCGCCATTTTGAAAATCTCGCTGGGAAAACCGGGCTTGCGCCCGAGCGTTACAAGATCAATTTTTCCGCGTCAAAGCGCGGTTCGCCGCGACCGGCCCATTCGATTGACAAGCCCGGAGGCGAAGCCGTACCAAGCCCCGGCTTATAGCCGGACACCTGCCCAGGTGGCGGAATTGGTAGACGCACTAGTTTCAGGTACTAGCGGGTAACACCGTGGAGGTTCGAGTCCTCTCCTGGGCACCATCGGCTCGCAGCTTCCCGATCGTTAATCATTTTCGGGCGGTTCACTGGTATGTTCCGTCTCGAAAACCGAGAGCGGCGACATGACGATCAGAACCCACCACGGCGATCTGCCGGACCTCTCGCGCTATAAGGGCGCGGTCGCAATCGACACCGAAACGCTGGGCTTGAACCCAAGCCGCGATCGCTTGTGTGTCGTGCAGTTGTCTCCGGGCGACGGCACCGCGGACGTTGTGCAGATTCCGGCGGGAAAGCCGGGTGCGCCGAATATCGCAAAACTGCTCGCCGATACTTCCAAGCAGAAAATTTTTCACTTCGCGCGCTTCGATCTCGCGGTGCTCTACAAAAATCTCGGCGTGATGCCGCATCCGGTTTACTGCACCAAGATCGCTTCGCGTCTCACGCGCACCTATACCGACCGCCACAGCCTGAAAGATCTCGCGCGCGAGTTGCTCAACATCGATATGTCGAAGCAGCAGCAGAGCTCGGATTGGGGCGCCGACGAGCTTTCCGAAGCGCAGATCGCTTACGCCGCGTCCGACGTTCTTCATCTTCATGAGATCAAAGCGAAGCTGGATGAGATGCTCGCCCGCGAGGGGCGCGGGGCGCTCGCCGAGGCCTGCTTCCACTTCCTGCCGACCAGGGTTGCGCTCGATCTAGGCGGCTGGGCGGAAGAGGATATTTTCGCTCATTCCTGAGCGTTTTGCCTGACGGTTCCTAAAGAAAAGCGGGCCGTTCGAATGCCGCAATTTCCGGGAATAGACGTATCGAGCCCATGAGTGATCACGCTTATTCGCGCCGGCCGGAACACGCGCCGGAGGCCCGCAGAAACCCGCGGCGGCAGAATGCCGATCCGCGGCTGCAAGGCTATGGCGCGGCCGTGCGTCACTCTTCGCGCGTGCGCTTTTTGCGCCGGGTGTTACCGCTGCTTGCGATCTTCATCCTGGGGATCGCGGCTTTCATCGCCTGGTTCGATCCGTTCCGGATCGTGCGCGATTTTCCGCTCGATGTGATGAAGCTCTCGATCCAGGGCAACAAGCTCGTCATGGATGCGCCGAAGCTCTCGGGCTTCACCAAGGATGGCCGCGGCTACAACATCACGGCGACTGCCGCCGCACAGGACCTGACCAAGACCAACATCATCGAGCTCGAAGGCATCAAGGCGAACTTCGCGCTCTCCGGAAACGGCATGACCGAACTGACCGCGGCCAAGGGCCTCTACGACGCCAAGGGCGACACGGTCCGGCTAACCGAGGGCATCGTGATCCGCTCGTCGGCAGGCTACGAAGGCAAGCTCACGGACGCATTGATCGAGGTGAAGCGCGGCTACGTGATCACCGAGAAGCCGGTGGACATTTTGCTCAACAACGGCTCGGTACGTGCCGACCGCATGGAAGTGTTTGACAACGGCGCGCGCGCAATCTTCGAAGGCAATGTCTCCGTGATCATGAAACTGCCGCCGCCGAAAGAAGAGCCGCAGCAATGAAGCGGGAAAAGAAAAAAACCGGCTCGCGGCTTCTTGCCGCCGCGCTTTCGATGCTGCTTCTGGGTGGCGTCGGCGCTTCGCTCTCGTTTGCACAGAACGCAGCTCCCGCTGCTGCCAATCCGCCTGCGAATGCCTTTCAGGGTTTCAGCCGCAATCGCAAAGACCCGGTCAAGATCGAAGCGAACTCGTTTGAAGTGCGCGACAAGGAAAAGCTCGCGATCTTCCGCGGCAACGTCGTCGTCGTGCAGGGCGACACCACCATGCGCTGCACGGTCCTCGAAGTGCATTACGAGGGCAGCGCGCTTGGCGGTGACCCGCGCGAGAGGGTGCCCGCCACCAAAACCCAGCAGAAAAGCGAATCGGCACAGCGCATCAAGCGGCTGGTCGCGACCGGCGGCGTGATCGTGACCGCCAAGGACCAGAAGGCGGTCGGCGACAAAGGCATCTTCGAGATGGCGAGCAACATCGTCATTCTCGACGGCAATGTCGTGCTGACCCAGGGCGGCAACGTGATGAACGGCGACAAGCTCACCGTGAATCTGACGACCGGCACCTCGAAGCTCGATGCCAAGCGCGTAACCGGCGTTCTGGTCCCAAGCTCGATGGACAAGAAGGACAAAGACGGTAAGGCCATCCCGCGCCCGCCGCGCAAAAAACAGCCATCCGAAAATTAAGAATTGGCCCCGCTTTTGCTTGCTTAATTTGCCTCAAACCCTCGAACGGGCTACCACACTCACATTCCGTGCGAATTCGGCCTTGGCCGGGCCTGAAATCCCGCCCAATCCGGTTCGATTCTCCCCGTGAGAAGCATTCCCGCTTCCGGCAAACGGAGCGGGCGATGCGAATGGAGTGAGGACACTGAAAGTCCCCTGGTTCCGGTCTGGCAACAAAGAGCCGCGCGACAAGCCTGCGCTGTCCGATCAATGGCGGCTGGATACGCCGGCACTCCGTCCGCCCGAGCGCCGCGCGACGCCGCCCGAACAACGTGAGACGCAGCGCCCGCAACCCGTAATTCCGCGCGCGACCCCACAAGAGCCGCGACAAGAGACGCGAAGGCAGCCGGCTGAGGCGGCACCGCAATCGCGGCCCGCAAATACCTGGCAACCACCGGCCGACGAACGCCGTCCTGCGCCGGTACAGGAGCGCGACCCCGTTGCACGACAGCCCGCGCCGGGTGCCGGCTTCAATCTCGAACAGCGGCTTCGCATGGAGACCCGCGACGACGAACCGCGTCCGCGCGCACACCCGCCGCACGTGCCGGTGCCCGGCGAGGGAATTCTCGCAGCCGACGGTCTCAAGAAAGTTTATGGCGGCCGCACGGTCGTGAACGATGTTTCGATCGACGTGATGCGCGGAGAAGCGGTCGGCATTCTCGGGCCGAACGGTGCCGGCAAGACCACGTGCTTTTACATGGTGACGGGACTGGTCGAGCCCGACGCGGGTCACATTTCGCTCGACGGGCACGATGTCACGAAGTTGCCGATGTACCGGCGCGCGCGCCTCGGCATCGGTTATCTGCCGCAGGAAGCTTCGATCTTCCGCGGGCTCAGCGTCGAGAACAATCTTCTTGCCGTGCTCGAAGTTGTCGAGCGCGACAAGAAGCGACGTATGCAGCGGCTTGAAGAACTGCTCGACGAGTTTTCGATCCAGCACATCCGGAAATCGCCCTCGATCGCGCTCTCCGGCGGCGAACGCCGCCGCGTCGAAATTGCGCGGTCGCTTGCGACCAACCCGCATTATATGTTGCTTGACGAACCTTTCGCCGGCATCGATCCGATTGCGGTCGGCGATATTCGCGCGCTGGTGCGGCATCTGACCGGCCGCGGCATCGGCGTCTTGATCACGGACCACAACGTCCGCGAGACGCTGGGCCTCGTCGATCGCGCTTACATCATTCATTCCGGCCGCGTGCTAATGGAAGGCACGCCTGACGAGATCGTCGAAAGCGAAGAAGTGCGCCGCCTCTATCTCGGCGAGGAGTTCCGGCTCTAATGGCGATCTCGCAAAAACTCGAGATGCGCGTGGGCCAAGGGCTCGTGATGACGCCGCAGTTGATGCAGGCGATCAAACTCTTGCAGCTTTCCAATCTCGATCTGGTCGCCTTCGTCGAAGCCGAGCTTGAGCGCAATCCGCTCTTAGAACGCGAAGAAGGCCCCGAAGCCGAACGCGGCGACGGGGCTTCGGAAATTATCGTTCAGACCGAAGAGTTTCCCGGAAGCGAGACATCTTCCTCTAACGAAGACTGGATGGAAGACCGCTACGAGAGCCGTGCCGCGATGGAAGAACAGCTCGGCACCAATCTCGAAAATGTTTTTCCGGACGACGCGCCCGCCGCACCTTCCGAGGCGCAGCCCGCGGCACAGGAAGCTCCGGCCTATTCGGAATGGGCGAGTGTCGGCTCCGGCGGACGTCCGGACGACGATTACAATCTCGAAGCCTTTGTTTCCGCGGAGGTTACGCTGCCAGATCATCTTGCGCGGCAGCTTTCGCTGACCGTGATGGACCCGGTGCAGCGGTTGATCGGTCAGCATCTGATCGACTCGGTAGATGAGGCAGGCTACCTGCGCGGCGATTTGGAAAGCATGGCGGACAAACTCGGCGCGCCGATTGCGGAAGTCGAGAAGGTACTCGCTGAGCTGCAGACTTTCGATCCGCCCGGCGTCTGCGCACGCGACCTTGCCGAGTGTCTCGCGATCCAGTTGCGTGAGCGCGACCGTCTCGATCCGGCGATGAAGACGCTGACGGCAAATCTCGATCTGCTCGCCAAGCGCGACTTCGCGCAGCTTCGCAAGCTCTGCAATGTCGACGAGGAAGACTTCACCGACATGGTCGCGGAATTGCGCCGCCTCAATCCGAAGCCGGGTCTCGTCTTCGGCGGCGGCGTGGTGCAGCCGATCGTGCCGGACGTTTTCGTGCGCCCGGCCGCCGACGGCAGCTGGAATGTGGAACTCAATTCCGACACGCTCCCGCGCGTACTCGTGAACCAGGTCTATTATTCGCGCGTTAGCAAAGGCCCGATCTCCGACAAAGAGAAGGCATTTCTCACCGAATGTATGCAGACCGCGACCTGGCTCACCCGTTCGCTCGACCAGCGCGCCCGCACGATCCTGAAGGTCGCGACCGAGATCGTGCGCCAGCAGGATGCGTTTCTGGTGCAGGGCGTGCAGCATTTGCGGCCCCTGAACTTGCGCATTGTCGCCGACGCAATCCAGATGCACGAATCCACCGTTTCGCGGGTCACCGCCAACAAATACATGGCGACGCCGCGCGGCATCTACGAGTTAAAGTATTTCTTTTCCTCTTCAATCGCTTCCTCCGAGGGCGGCGAAGCGCATTCTTCCGAAGCCGTGCGCGACCGCATCAAGCGTCTGATCGACGAGGAAAGCGCGGACGATATTCTCTCCGACGACACCATCGTTACCAAGTTGAAGGATCAGGGCATCGATATCGCGCGCCGTACGGTCGCGAAATATCGCGAAGCGCTCCGGATTCCTTCCTCAGTACAACGCCGCCGCGAAAAACGCGGCGGACCGATCTCAGGCTAAGACAAGGCGAGTGAAATAGAATGCTGCGCGTATCCGGAAAGAGTGTGGACGTAGGCGAAGCGCTGCGGACGCGCATCAACGAGAAAGTCGAAGAGGCGCTTTCCAAGTATTTTCAGCACGGCTCTTCGGGCCATGTCACGATCTCGCGCGAAGGCTCGGGGTTCCGCGCAGACTGCGTGCTGCATCTCGATTCCGGCACTGTTCTTGAAGCGCATGGCTTCGCACAGGATGCGATCGGTGCGGCCGACGAAGCCGCGATCAAGATTGAAAAGCGTTTGCGGCGTTACAAGCGGCGTCTCAAGGACAGAACCTCCACTATTCGCGCGCTTGAAGCGCGCGAGTTCGCGGCCAACTACGTGATCGAGGCGCCGGACACGGAAGTGGAGGAGCCCGAAGGATGGAGCCCTGTCACCATTGCCGAATCGACCGAGGCGTTACCCGAATTGTCGGTGAGCGATGCGGTGGCCGAACTCGATTTTACCGGCGCGCCCGTGATTGTATTCCGTCACGCCAGCAGCGGCGGAATCAATATCGTTTATAAGAGACGAGACGGTAACATCGGCTGGATCGATCCTTCTCCAAAGGCCGTCAAATAGGGCGTTGACCGGGCGGGGGAGCGCCCCTATACCCGCGCCTTCGGTCACCCCCGGATCGCGTTGCGAACTCATCGCAACGGGATTTTGGAACCGGAATAACGGATCAGAGGCCATGCCGCTTAGCGATTTGCTCGCACCGAACGCGGTCTTTCCCTCGCTCAAGGTCACCAACAAGAAACAAGCGATTCAGGAATTGTCTGCGTATGCAGCAAGCCTGACTGGCCATGACGAGCGGGAGATTTTCGAAACCTTACTGCGCCGCGAGCGGCTTGGCTCGACCGGTGTCGGTGGTGGCGTCGCGATTCCGCACGGAAAGTTGCCGAAGCTCGAGCGCATCGTCGGTCTGTTCGCGCGGTTAGATGCGCCGGTCGATTTCGAATCGCTCGACGGCGAGCCGGTCGATCTGATTTTTCTGCTGTTGGCGCCGGAAGCGGCGGGCGCGGACCATCTGAAGGCGCTCGCGCGCATTGCGCGCCTGTTGCGCGATCCTGAGGTCGCAAAGAAGTTGCGCTCTGCCCGCGATGCCAACGCAGCCTATGCGTTGCTCACGGCTCCCGCCGCGAGCAACGCCGCCTAACTTTTCAGATTTATCGTTTTAGTGAACGCTGACGGTGTCGAGCTCGTGCTCGCGCGCGCTCGAGATCGCCGCCTCGCGGCTGTCGGTCACGATGATCGGCGTGCCGTCGGCGGCGTGCAGCGAAAACAGCTTCATGCCCGGCGCGATCTGTGGCGCCTGCGGAAAGAGCGACTTCACTTCTTCCGATTTGATTTCGCGCACGTAAGCGACCTCGCCGCCGCCGAGTACGGCGAAGGCTTCCGGAGTAAGCGTCTGTTCGTCGTGGTTCGTCATCTTCGTACTCCTTCCTTTACTTCGCGCCGCCGTTCGAGATTTCGACCCGGCGTGCCTGGCTCATCCGTTCGGGACGCTCCAGATCGACGGACAACAATCCGTCGCGCAGGTCCGCGCCGACCACTTCGATGCCGTCGGCGAGAACGAAAGTGCGCTGGAACTGCCGTGCAGCGATTCCGCGGTGGAGGTATTCGCGGTTTGCGGAATCGTCCTGCTGCCGGCCGCGGATCGTGAGTTCCTTCTGCTCGACGGTGATGTCGAGCTCGTCACGGGAAAACCCGGCAACCGCCAAAGTGATCCGTAGCCGTTCGGGCTTTCCTTCCGCGGCAGCCAATCTTTCGATGTTGTAGGGCGGATAGCCGTCCGCCGCCTTCGACACGCGGTCGAGCGCACGCTCGATCTGGTCGAAGCCGAGCAAGAACGGGCTCGAAAGGGATTGAATGCGCGACATGAAGCAAAGCCCTCGTTCCAAGCGACTTTGTGGATGGGCCCAAATTTGGCGCCCAAAGCCGGAAACGATCGCCGCCTCCGGCTCCCTCCATATGGGAACAGGCCGGCGCGCGTTCAAGCGGCGGAAAAGCCACGCCGCTTCAGGCTGCTAGCAGGCATTTTGAGGAATTGGTGGAGCCAGGCGGGATCGAACCGCCGACCTCCTGCATGCCATGCAGGCGCTCTCCCAGCTGAGCTATGGCCCCACGGCCTTTCATCGCGGCCCAAAAAATAAGCCCGATGTGGGAACGTGCTGTCTCTAGCGCCAAATAGTGGCGAAAGGAACAGAGCGTTAGTTTTCTTCTTCCTTGTCGATGCCGTCGCCGATGATGTCGGAGACGTCGCCGCCTTCCTCTTCTTCATCGGTGACGAGGAAGGTGTTGTCCTCTTCGTCGTCGCCATCGACCTCGACGTCGTCTTCGCTATCAAGCTCTGGGTCGCTGCCCTTGGTTTTTTTACCGAGCGATTCGGCTTCAGCGTCTTCGAGCGAAATCACCTCGGCGCCGTCCGCGCGCGCTTCCACATCCTCGGCAGCGGCCACCGGAACGGCAGCTGCGGCAGCAGCGGCTGCCGGGCGTCCGCCGCGCGTGACCGGCACGACGATCTCATAGACCGCGCCGCATTTCGGGCAGGTGATCGGGTCCTTCGAGAGGTCGTAGAATTTGGAGCCGCAGCTCTGACAGACGCGTTTGGTGCCGAGATCGGGTTTCGCCACGCCGCTCGCTCCTTGAAATCGCTCGTGTAAAAGGCGGCTTCACTTGGACCGCACTCCCAAACCTGTCAAGGGCGGGAATTCCGCCTTTTGGCGCCGCGAGACGGGCCGGAACACCCTGTGCTAGGGAGCCGCATCATGTCGAAACCGGCAATCAATTCGGCGGGCGCAATCCCCATGTCGGCCTCCAAAAGCCGGGCGCTTTCGGGCCGCCTGCGCGCGCCCGGCGACAAATCGATCTCGCACCGCTCGTTGCTGATCGGTGCGCTGACGGTAGGCCGGACCGAAATCGAGGGCTTGCTCGAAGGAGAGGACGTAATCGCGACCGCCAAGGCGGTGCGCGCGATGGGGGCGAGCGTGTCGCGCGAAGCCGAAGGCCGCTGGCGTGTGAATGGCCTCGGCGTCGGCTCATTGCTGGCTCCACGCGAGGTACTCGACTTCGGCAATGCTGGAACGGGAAGCCGCCTAGCGATGGGCGTGGTCGCGGGTCATCCGTTCGAAGCGGTGTTCGACGGCGATGCATCGCTCCGCAAACGCCCGATGCGGCGCATTCTCGATCCGCTGATGCAGATGGGCGCGGAGACGGTCGAGCAGGCGGAAGGCGGCAGGCTGCCGCTTCGCTTACGCGGTGCGCGCGAAGTGATTCCGATTACCTACGAGACGCCGGTGGCGTCCGCCCAGATCAAATCCGCGGTGCTTCTGTGCGGACTTTCCGCCGACGGCGAGACCACCGTCATCGAAAAGGAAGCGACGCGCGATCACACCGAAAGAATGCTCGCGCATTTCGGCGCGAAAGTTTCGGTGACGCCGCACGGCGAGCATGGCCGCAAGATCACGCTGCGCGGCCGGCCCGAACTCGTCCCACAGAAAATCGTGGTGCCATCGGATATTTCATCGGCGGCATTTCCGCTTGTAGCGGCACTCATCGTGCCCGGCTCCGATATCGTGCTTGAGAACGTGCTTTTGAATCCGCTGCGCGCGGGTTTGATCGAAACGCTGCGCGAAATGGGCGCGAATATCGAAGAAGTGAACCGCCGCGACGACGCCGGCGAGGCAATCGCCGATCTACGCGTGCGCGCGTCAGCCTTGAAAGGCGTCGATGTTCCCGCCGCCCGCGCGCCTTCGATGATCGACGAATACATCGTGCTTGCGGTGGCAAGCTCTTTTGCCAATGGCGAGACGCGTATGCGGGGCTTGTCTGAGCTGCGCGTGAAGGAATCCGACCGCTTGGCTGCGACCGCCGCAGGCCTCAAAGCAAACGGCGTCGATTGCATGGTTGAAGGCGACGATCTGATCGTGCGTGGAAAGTCTCAAGCAAAAGGCGGCGGCATTGTCGAGACGCATATGGATCATCGCCTCGCGATGGCCTTCCTCGTCATGGGGCTTGCAAGCGAAAAGCCGGTCACGGTCGATGACGGCGCGTTTATTGCGACCAGCTTCCCCGGCTTTGTCGAGAATATGAAGAGGCTCAACGCGGAGATTTCGGCGTGATCATCACGGTCGATGGTCCCGCAGCCTCCGGCAAGGGCACACTCGCACGCCGTCTCGCGAAGCACTACGGCCTGCCGCATCTCGACACTGGATTGCTCTATCGCGGCGTCGGCTATCTGATGCTGGAGGGGAATTGCGCGCTGGATGACGTAGCAACGGCTGCGCGCATTGCGCAGGAACTCGACGTCTCGAAGCTCGATAACGATGCGCTGCGTAGCGATCGCGTCGGCGAGGCGGCCTCCCAAGTTGCGGCGATCCCCGGCGTCCGTGTGGCGCTTTTAAAATTGCAGCAGGACTTCGCGCGCCAGCCTGGCGGCGCGGTGTTAGATGGCCGCGACACCGGAACCGTGATTGCGCCCAACGCGGACGTGAAGCTTTTTGTGACGGCCACCCCGGAAGAGCGTGCCCGCAGGCGCCATATCGAACTCGCGGCCCGGCGTACGCCCGTAGAGTATTGCGAGGTCGTTTCCGACATCAAAAAGCGCGATGAGCGCGATTCCGGACGCGCGATTGCCCCTTTAAAACCGGCCCCGGACGCCGTCTTGCTCGATACCACCGGACTGGATATAGAAGCCGCGTTCCGGGCGGCCATCGAGATCGTGGAAGCACCCCGGGCGGGCCGAACGCGACCATAACATCGCGTTCCATATCTGGAGGATGCCCGTCCCGCTTTCGCGTAAGGCCGACAAATTCCGGTCCTGAAATTCAACATCGCTTCGATTCGCACGGCGAACCCGCGCCGGCTTTGGCTTTGGCTGAAGTTGCTTTGAGCTTTTGCTCGAGGCCCGTGTGCTTTGAAGCGCAACCCATAAGATCCGGCGCACGTATGTTTAGGAAAAAGAATGGCTAGAGCTGCCGCTGCTACCGCTGAGAAGAACCCGAGCCGCGAAGATTTCGCCGCGATGCTCGAAGCATCGTTCCTCACGAACGATCTGCAGGAAGGTGCCGTCGTTAAGGGCAAAGTCGTCGGCATCGAAAAGGATATCGCCGTCATCGACATCGGTCTGAAGACCGAAGGCCGCGTGCCGCTCCGCGAATTCGCGGGCCATGGCCGCACCGCCGACATCAAGGTCGGCGACGAAGTCGAAGTATTCCTCGACCGCGTCGAGAACGCGCTCGGTGAAGCGGTTCTCTCGCGCGACAAGGCGCGCCGCGAAGAAAGCTGGGGCAAGCTCGAGAAGGCGTTTACGAACAACGAGAAGGTGTCGGGCGTCATTTTCAATTCGGTCAAGGGCGGCTACACCGTCGATCTCGACGGCGCAGTGGCGTTCCTGCCGCGAAGCCAAGTGGACATTCGCCCGATCCGCGACGTGGGTCCCTTGATGCACAACCCGCAGCCGTTCCAGATCCTCAAAATGGATCGCCGCCGAGGCAACATCGTCGTCTCGCGCCGCACCGTGCTCGCAGAAACCCGCGCCGGCCAGCGCCAGGAACTCGT
>LNEZ01000096.1 GCA_001464215.1 Rhizobiales bacterium Ga0077548
CGTCGATGTGCGCCATGATACCGAAGTTTCGGTAGTCTTCGATTTTATGATTACGGGGCATCTCTAAATCCTCGGCCGGTGCTCGGCGTTACCAGCGATAATGGGAGAAGGCGCGGTTCGCTTCGGCCATGCGATGCGTGTCTTCGCGCTTCTTGACTGCGTTGCCCCGGTTGTTGCTTGCGTCGAGCAACTCGCCCGACAGACGGTCCACCATCGTCTTTTCGTTACGTTCGCGCGCGGCGGTAATCAGCCAGCGGATCGCGAGTGCCTGGCGGCGGTCCGGACGGACTTCGACCGACGGCGCGACGTTGTCGAGCGCGGTCTGGAAAACGGTAAGCGGAGCGGTTTTCGCCTTCGCTTCGATCTGCTCGAGGGCGCCGTAAACGATGCCTTCGGCGACGGACTTTTTGCCCTCTTTCATCACCGCGTTCATGAAGCGGTTGACGACGACCGATCCGAACTTCGGATCGGGAAGGGTTTCGCGTTTTTCTGCGCGGTGGCGGCGTGACATATCTCGTGCCCTTACTTCGGACGCTTCGCGCCGTAGAGCGAACGGCGCTGTTTGCGGTTCTTGACGCCCTGCGTATCGAGGACGCCGCGGAGAATGTGGTAGCGGACGCCCGGAAGATCCTTCACGCGGCCGCCGCGGATCATCACCACGGAGTGTTCCTGAAGGTTGTGGCCCTCGCCTGGGATGTAACCGATCACCTCGAAGCCGTTCGTCAGACGAACCTTCGCGACCTTACGAAGCGCCGAGTTCGGCTTCTTCGGGGTCGTCGTATAGACGCGCGTGCAGACGCCGCGCTTCTGGGGGCTCGACTGGAGCGCCGGCACTTTATTTCTGTAGCGCGGCGGAACCCGAGGCTTGCGGATGAGCTGGTTAATCGTAGGCATTCGGCTTTCACCCTTTTTCGCCAAAGCCGCGTCCGGCTAAGGCAGCAGTAAAAAAACAAGCAAACAGAACGCGCGCCCTTTCCGCGGGATTCGCGAAAAAGCGCCCATTTGTCTGCACAGAGGACCGGTTTCGGGTTGCCCCGCCCGGTCGTACGACCCTGATCTGACGTCTTAGTAGTCAGAGGCAGCGTCTCGGAGCCCTTGATCTGCGCTGTTGCGCTAATCCGCGGATCCGACCGCCTGCCTGCAAGTTGCGGGGTTTTAGACTCGCGGCGCGGGGTACGTCAAGGCGAAAAGCCCTTGGGAATCGCGGGTTTTTGCAGCGTTACCCGTCCCGCGTATGTGACAGACCTTCGAGCGGGAGCCTGCCTGTCCCACAGCGAGTCGATCCTACCCGGATACCGTTGCCAAGTAGCTATTTTCGCTCCCATGGAGCGTCCGGAGTGGCGCGGCAGATGTAGCCCTGAAACGTCGGATTGGCGCCGCCGTCGTTCGCGTGATGGACGATGTGAATGAAGCGCCGGCAAAAGGCGTTCGAGTTCGGCTGCGGGATCGAACCGCTGGAGATGATGGTACCATAGGCCCCATTCGGCCCCTCCCAGTTATAGCCCTGCGTACCCCAGTCGTTTGAGAGCACCACCTGCTCTGCGTCATAGGCCGCGAGCTTGTCTTCGTGGGTAAGCAAATCGGTTTCCCGCTTTGCAATGATGCCTGTCACGGCTACCGGCTGCGCCACTAGCGGCGTTGAAGTGGCGGAAACGCCTTGGATTGCAAACAACAGGAGCAACAAACGCCACTTCATTTCTCGCGCACCGACCACTTGCCTTCCCAGTCCCGGCAGACAACGCCATCAAACGTAGCATTCACTCCACGATCTTCTGGATGCCGGATGATGTGAACGAGCCGGCGGCAACCGCCCATTCCGTAAAGGCTAGGAAACTGGCCGCTGATGATCAGAAGACCATCTGCCCCATCCGGTCCTTTCCACGCAAAGTTGTTGATCACCTCGTCACGGTCGAGCGCCTCAAATTCCGCTTTCGCTGCCGCCAGTCTGTCGCGCTCCGAAAGCGGCAATGTCTCGCCAGACGCCAAGGGCTCTGTCGGATGCGCGTAGGCGGCAATCGTCCCAAGCAGGATGGCTGCGACGAGTGGGATAAGACTCCGGTTCATTCCCTACTTAAACCAGCCGGCCGGGAAAAAATAAGGGCCACCCTTTCGGGCAGCCCGATCGTCACAATAGATGCCTTGCAATCCCCCGGTCGCAAACGTCATCGGCATCCAATGAATAAGTACAATAGGCAGGACAATGCCGACGCGCTGATGATTATCTTCGCGCCACGAATTCGGCTTCCCCCGAATGAGGGAGACGGCTTGAGACTAGGCTATTCATTTACCAGCACTTTACCTCCTAGCAGTGCAACAAGCTCCGCCTGGCGTTTCATGCCGGTCTTTGAAAGCACGGCTGCAAGCTGAGTCCGTACGGTCTCGCGCGAGACCCCGTTTTCGAGCGCAATGGCTTCGATGGTGCGCGCCTGCGCGATACCTCGCGCAACCCGCGCTTCAGCAGGCGTAAGATCGAACAATGCTTGCAAGACTTCCGCCGTGGGCACGGCAGCGCGATCGACCGGCGTCATCATCAGCAGCGCGAGGCCGCGCGAAAAAATATCATGCGCCGCGCCGCGGATCGGAAGCACATGAAAAATCATCGGCGGACGGCCGGCTTGGGCGATGACCGGAATCGAACGTGATTGCCCCTCCGCCCCCTTCGTTGCCAGCCTTGCGATCGCTTCCCCAAGCAAGGCGTCTGCAGCACCTTCGGTCAGGCAAACGCGGTGCCTGCGGTCGAGTACGACATCAGGAATGAGTTTACCGAACCATTCGTTGGCAGCATAAAGCGCACCGCCCGGCTTCAGCACTGCGCCGGGAATACCGACCGCGTTCAACGCTTCGGTCATCCCTCTTGCGCGCTCTAGACCAAGCTGCGCCGACAGCACCGCAGCTCGTCCCAGATGCGGCCGAAGACTGTTCAGATAGTCGACGCAACTCGGCTCGAAAGGTCCCCGTCCTCGATAGCGCTCGAAGCCGACTTGTGCGGTCTCGCCGGTCGGCAGATTGAAGGTCGCAGCGATGAACCAGCCGTAATTCCGAGGATACAGAAACTCCGTATAAGCCGGATGCTCGAAGATTTTCGGGTCTTTGAAGTCGAGGTCGGTGTAAAAGCCGTCGTGCTGGAGTTCTGCGGCCTTCGTAAACCGGATCGGCTCGATCGGCGGATTCAGCGCAATGAAATCGTTGAATAGCTCCGTCGCTGCGTCAGTGCCTACCCAGCGTAGCGAACCGTCGGCACGCCGGATATAGACGCTGCCGAGCGCCGCCTCGTTCTTCAGCGCGATCTTTTCCAGCAGTGCCGGCCAAAGCGCGGGTACGACCGCAGCTTCGTATATGCCGTTGATCAATTCGGCTGTGTCGTCCACGGATGCCCCCCGGGAATCTTAAGACGCATTTTCGAGACGCTCGCGCAAGTGGTAATGCAACGAGTTCGCCGGTACTTCTTCGGTGATCGAAGCTCAGGCTTACGCACGCGGAAAGAATGCGACCGGATATATTGCGATACAGGCCGGGCCGAACCCGAAATAAAAAAGGCCGCTCTTTCGAGCGGCCTTTTCTGTTTGTCGATTTGCCGGATTTACTCGGCTGCCGGCAGTGCGGGTGCTGCCTCTAACTTGTCCTTGTCGCGCTCGGCAACGATGAGATCGTCGCGTTTGACCGCAACGGTACGCAGGTGTGCCATCGCGGCACCCGTGCCCGCCGGGATGAGGCGGCCGACAATGACGTTTTCCTTGAGGCCTTCGAGCGTATCGACCTTGCCGTTGACCGCGGCTTCGGTGAGGACGCGCGTGGTCTCCTGGAACGAGGCCGCCGAGATGAAGGAGCGGGTCTGGAGCGATGCCTTCGTGATGCCCAAGAGCACCGGCGTGGCAGTCGCCATCTTCTTTCCTTCTTCCTTGGCCTTCGCGTTGATCACGTCGAACTCGATCTTGTCCATCTGTTCGGCCTTGAGCAAACCGGTCTCGCCCGGATCGGACACTTCGATCTTTTGCAACATCTGGCGAACGATCACCTCGATGTGCTTGTCGTTGATGCCGACGCCTTGCAACCGGTAAACTTCCTGGATCTCGTTCACGAGATAAGCTGCAAGCTCCTCGATGCCCTTGATCGCAAGAATGTCGTGCGGCGCGGGATTGCCGTCCACGATGTAGTCGCCCTTCTCGACCGTGTCGCCGTCCTGCACGAACAGCGGACGGCTCTTCGGAATGAGATATTCCACCGGCTCGAGTTTGGTATCGGTCGGAATGATCGAAAGGCGATATTTGTTCTTGTAGTCCTTGCCGAACGAAATGACGCCGGCGGTTTCGGCGATGACCGCCGATTCCTTCGGACGGCGCGCTTCGAACAATTCAGCCACGCGCGGCAGACCGCCGGTGATGTCGCGGGTCTTGGCACCTTCGGTCGGAACGCGCGCGAGCACGTCGCCGGCCTTGACCGCCTCACCCGGTTCAACCGAGAGGATTGCGTCCACCGGAAGCGTGTAGCGTGCTTCCGCGCCGGAGCGGCGAAGCTTCAGCTTCGCAAGCGGACCTTCCGAGCCCTTGATCACGATAGCCGGACGCAGTTCTTCGTTCTTGCGAACCGAACCGCGCCAGTCGGTGACCATACGGCGAGAAATGCCCGTTGCTTCGTCGACCGATTCCGAAAGCGAAGCGCCTTCGACCAGATCTTCGTACGCAACATGACCCTCGACTTCGGTCAGGATCGGACGCGAGTATGAATCCCACTCCGCGATACGCTGACCGCGGGTGATCTTCTGCCCTTCGTCCACCTTCACGCGCGCACCGACCGGAATACGGTGGGTTGCGCGTTCGGTGCCGTCCTGATCGACGATGATGACCGACATCGTGCGGGTCATCGCGATCACGTCGCCATCCGAGTTGGTCGCAAGCTCGCGGTTCTTGATCTTGACCAGACCTTCGAAGTTCGATTCCACGAAGGACTGTTCAGCGAGCTGCGCCGCACCGCCGATGTGGAACGTGCGCATCGTTAGCTGCGTGCCGGGCTCGCCGATCGACTGCGCGGCGATGACGCCGACAGCCTCGCCGAGATTAACCGGGGTACCGCGGGCAAGATCGCGCCCGTAGCACTTGCGGCAGATGCCCGTGATCGTTTCGCAAGTGAGCGGCGAACGGATGCGGACTTCCTGCACCTTGGCCTTGCCGACCAGATCGACGAGCGGCTCGTCGAGCAGCACGCCTTTCTTGACGACGACCTTTCCGGTTGCCGGATCATTGATGTCTTCGAGTACCGTGCGGCCGAGAATACGGCTCGGCAACGAAGCCACGACCGTACCCGCGTCCACGATGGCGCGCATCTTGATGCCGAGCTTCGTGCCGCAGTCTTCCTCGGTCACGATGCAATCCTGCGCGACGTCGACGAGACGGCGCGTGAGATAGCCCGAGTTCGCGGTCTTGAGCGCAGTATCGGCGAGACCCTTACGGGCACCGTGCGTCGAGTTGAAGTACTCGAGCACCGAGAGGCCTTCCTTGAAGTTCGAGATGATCGGACTTTCGATGATTTCGCCGGACGGCTTCGCCATCGGACCGCGCATACCCGCGAGCTGCTTCATCTGCTCCGGAGAACCGCGCGCACCCGAGTGCGACATCATGTAGATCGAGTTGATGGTCCGCTCGCGGCCCTGATCGTCTTTCTTAACGGCCGAAATTTCCTTCATCATCTCTTCGGCGATGCGCTTGGTGCACTTGTCCCAGGCATCGACCACTTTGTTGTATTTTTCGCGCTCGGTGGTCAGACCGTCGTTGTATTCCTGTTCGAATTCTTTCACGAACCCGCGCGTCTGATCGACCAGTTCCCACTTCTTGGTCGGAACGACCATGTCGTCCTTACCGAAGGAGA
>LNEZ01000097.1 GCA_001464215.1 Rhizobiales bacterium Ga0077548
GTTTGCGTCGACCGAGAAGGGGGCTTCGCCTTCCTTGTCCTTGGTGATCGTGATCTGGTGATTGCGCGCAAACGCGAGCAAATCCTCGCGGCCTTTGAATTCCCATTCGCGCCAAGGCGCGATGATCTTGATGCCGGGCTCAAGCGCGTAATAGCCGAGTTCGAAGCGCACCTGATCGTTGCCCTTGCCGGTGGCGCCATGCGAGACCGCATCGGCGCCGGTCTTGCGCGCAATCTCGATCTGCTTCTTTGCGATCAGCGGACGCGCGATCGAAGTGCCGAGAAGATAAAGCCCCTCATACTGCGCGTTCGCGCGGAACATCGGGAACACGTAATCGCGCACGAATTCTTCGCGCACGTCCTCGATGAAAATGTTTTCCTCCTTGATCCCGGCGCGCAGCGCTTTCTCGCGCGCGGGCGCAAGCTCGCCGCCCTGGCCGAGATCGGCGGTGAAGGTCACCACCTCGCAGCCATAGGTCGTTTGCAGCCATTTCAGGATGATCGAGGTATCGAGACCGCCGGAATAGGCGAGCACGACCTTCTTTACGCTCTTCGTCATGGTACGCTCTAGTAATAGGGATTTTCGCAGTTATAGGCGGCCTATAGCCGTTCGCAAGTTGTCGCTTTCGCGCTCGCCGCCGCGCGCATTAACGCTATTCTTGGCCCGCGAGAATCGGACTTCACCCTTGGCCAAAATCGACTTCTTCTACGAATTTGCGTCGACCTATTCCTATCCGGCGGCGATGCGGATCGACGATCTCGCGCTCGATTACGATGTCGAGGTGAACTGGCGGCCGTTTCTCTTGGGCCCGATTTTCAAGGCGCAGGGCTGGGAAACATCCCCCTTCAATGTCTATCCGGACAAGGGCCGCTATATGCGCCGCGATCTGGAGCGGCTTTGCGAAGTGCTTGGCTTGCCGAAATTCAAAATACCGAAGACGTTTCCGGCCCATTCGATTTTGCCTGCGCGGGTTGCGCTTTGCTTTAAGGGCGAGATGCGCGCAGCGTTCTCGCGCGAAACTTATCATGCCGAGTTTGCGCACGGAGCCGATATTGCGGACACCAAGGTGATCGAGAAAGTTCTGAAAGGGCTTGGCGAAGACCCTGTGAAGATTTTCGAGAAGGTGAATACGCAGCCCGTAAAAGATGCGCTGCGCGCGGAGACCGAAGCGGCGCAGAAGCTGAAAATTTTCGGTGCGCCCGCATTCGTCACCGAAGACGGCGAACTGTTCTGGGGTAACGATCGGTTAGAGGCGGCGATGGAGTGGGCAGCGAAAGCTTAGATAGATTTCCGGTTACCGGCTTTGCGCCCTGCAATCAGCCAATAGACGAAGCCCGCGATGATGCCCGCAGCCGTCAGCCATTGCAGTTCCTGCGTGATCGGCACCACCGTGCCCTTGCCTGCGATGCGCGATGCGATGTCGGTCATGAAGTAAGCGAGCGCGCCGATCAGCGCGCCCACGAGTGCGTAATAAAGCACCGAGCGCAGCGAAAACATTTCCGCGATCAGGATCGCGATAAAAGACGGCGCGAAGACATAGAACGGCGTCACCACGCCCGCGGCACCGCCGAAGAACAGGAACACCAGTATGAATTCGGGGCTTCTGACGAAGTCCGAGAATTCTGGCGCGACAACGCCGAAAGCGACGACAAAAGCAGCAACCATGCATGAGACGAGAAAAGCGAAGGCAATGACGAAGGTGCGAAGAAGAATCGCCATCGCCTCAGTCCGTCATCGCCATGGCACGCAGTGCCATGCGTTCGCGTGCCGACAGCTTCTGCGTTTCCGACTTGAGTTGGCCGCAAGCCGCGAGAATGTCGCGGCCGCGCGGCGTGCGCACCGGGCTCGCGTAGCCGGCCTTGAACACGATCTCGGAAAACTTCTCGATCGTTTCCCAATCCGAACATTCATATATCGTGCCGGGCCAGGGATTGAACGGAATGAGGTTGATCTTCGCAGGAATGCCTTTCAGCAACCGCACGAGTTCTATCGCGTCTTTCGGGGTGTCGTTCACGCCCTTCAGCATCACATATTCAAACGTAATGCGGCGCGAGTTCGATGCGCCGGGATAAGCGCGGCAGGCATCCAACAATTCCTTGATCGGGTACTTTTTATTGAGAGGCACGAGTTCGTCGCGCAGCTCATCGCGCGTTGCGTGCAAGGAGATCGCGAGCATCGAACCGACTTCGTTGCCGAGATGCTCGATCTCCGGCACGACACCGGAGGTCGATACCGTGATGCGGCGCTTGCCGATGGAAATGCCTTGATCGTCGGAGATGGTTGCGATCGCAGATTTCACGCCGTCGAAATTATAGAGCGGCTCGCCCATGCCCATGAACACCAGATTGGTGACGAGACGCGGCGCGTCGGTTTCGGAGGCCGTGCCTTCGGCGCGCGTGGCACCCGGCCATTCGCCGAGACGGTCGCGGGCGATCATCACCTGCGCGATGATTTCGGAAGCGTGCAGGTTGCGCACCAGCCGCTGCGTGCCGGTATGACAGAACGTGCAATTCAGCGTGCAGCCGACTTGCGAAGAGATGCAGAGCGTGCCGCGGTCGCTCTCCGGAATGTAAACCGCTTCGATGTCGTGCGGCTTTTCGCCGGGCGTGTCGGCGGGCAAGCGAATGAGCCACTTGCGCGTGCCGTCGCTCGACACCTGTTCGACCACGACCTCGGGCCGCTCCAGCGAAAACTTCTCCGCGAGTTCAGCGCGAAGGCCCTTCGAGACATTCGTCATCGCCTCGAAGTCGCGTGTGCCGCGATGATAAATCCAGTGCCAGAGTTGCGAGACGCGCATCTTGCGCTCGCGCTCGCTTACCCCGATCTCGCCAAGCGCTTCGGCGAGCTGCGTGCGGTCGAGACCTGCGAGCGAACGTTTCACGGACACTCCTTCGCAACACGCTCCAGCGCCTGCGGCAGCCCGGTGAGCGAATAGCGATCGGTGGTGACGGCGCCCTTTGCAGGCGTGAGTTTTAAAGTAAGCTCTTTATCTTTCTTCAGCGCGTCCAAGAGCTTTGCTTCGTCCGCGGGCTCCTTGATCCAGAGGCCCTGACCTTTCGCGAACATCGGAAAATTCGCGCCGGCAGCGCTGAGTGCGACTTCGGCGTCTTCCTTCAGCGGAAACCCGGTGACGATATTTACTTCATTGGTGAGCTTGTCGCTCGGCCGCGTGGTGACGAAGAAATAGGCCGGATCGCGTTTCACATTCGCGGGCTGACGGTCCTTCGGCTGCGTCAGCGCGAAACAGATTTTCGCGGTCTTGTTTACGTAAACGCCCCAGTCGCCGAATTGCGCGATCAGCGCCGGCGTGCCGGGCGTCGTTTTCTTCTGCTCGGCTTTTTTCTGCTCAGCCTTCGGAGTTTCCTTGGACGCTTCTTTTTTCTCAGGCGCTTTTTTCGGTTCTGCCTTGGGGGCTTCCTTTTTCGGCGCGGCCTTTACCGGGGCCTTCTTCTCGCCGTCCTGCGCAGCGGAATGCATCGCTCCGGCCGAGGCGAGAGCGACGCCAAGCAGCGCAGCAAGGACGAAACGAGTCTTCATTTGATTTCCTTTTTGCCGGGCGGACCTATAAGCCCCCGCGACAAAACTCTTTACACCAATTAGAAATAGCCGCCTTTCGGGCCCGCTGCCAAGGAAGCAGAAAGCGGCTCATTCAATGCGGCGATATGTAGGAACCGACGCCGACAAAAACATGGCGTGGTATTAACGCCGGTCAGGGACGGAGAAAGCGATGAAAGCGGTACTTTGCGTGCGTCACGGCGGGCCGGAAGCGCTCGAAATCAGGGACATTCCGGAGCCGGTGGCGGGCAAGGGCGAGGTGGTCGTAAAAATCGCCGCGGCCTCGCTCAACTTCTTCGACACGCTGATCATCCAGAACAAGTATCAGTACAAACCGGAACTTCCCTTTTCGCCGTGCGCGGAATTTTCAGGGGTCGTGGAATCTGTCGGCGAAGGCGTGACCGGCTTCAAGCCGGGCGACCGGGTGTGCGGAAACCTGCCGACGGGTGCGGCGCGCGAAAAGATCGCGGTTCCCGCCCGCGCGCTCATTCATGTTCCGCAGGGTCTCGAGCTTGAGAAGGCAGCCGGCCTCATCATCACCTACGGCACCACCATCCACGCGCTCAAAGACCGTGCGAAGCTGAAAGCCGGCGAGACCCTCGCGGTACTTGGCGCATCCGGCGGCGTCGGCTTGGCCGCGGTCGAGCTTGGCAAGGTGATCGGCGCGAAAGTGATCGCGGCTGCATCATCTCCGGAGAAACTCGAATTTGCGAAGCAGCACGGCGCCGACGAAGTCATCGACTACTCCAAGGAAGACTTGAAGGAGCGGCTGAAAGAACTGACCGGCGGCAAGGGTGTCGATGTGATCTACGATCCGGTGGGCGGCGCTTACGCGGAGCAAGCACTGCGTTCGATTGCGTGGGAAGGACGTTTTCTTGTGATTGGATTCGCTGCCGGCGAAATTCCGAAAATTCCGCTGAACCTAGCGCTCCTGAAAGGCTGCGATATCGTCGGCGTGTTCTGGGGCGACTACGCGCGGAGAAACCCGGAAGGAAATAAAAAGCATCTCGACGAGATCGTGCGGCTCGCCGCCGAAGGCAAGCTCTCCGCGCATCTCGACGCGCGCTACAAGTTCGACAACGCGGTCGAAGCCTTCCACGCGATTGCGCAACGGAAGGTGAAGGGCAAGATTGTACTTGTCCCTTAAGCCTTCGGTGTCTCGATCTCGTTGAGCGCGGCGCGTGCGGCGTCGCGATGCGCGGGCTTGATGTGCGCGGAGATCATCTGAAACGCCGCCATCAAGACGGCGGCGTCATCGGTGAAGCCGAGTACCGGCATGATGTCGGGCAGCGCGTCAAGCGGCATCACAAAATAGGCGAGCGCCGCAAGCAGCGTACCGCGCACCCGAAGCGGCGTTTCGCGGTCGAGCGTGCAGTAATAGGCGGCGAGCGCATCTTCCGCGAAGGGCACTTTCGCCGCGACTGCTTTCATCTTGGGCCAGAATTCGTCGCGCACACGCGCGGCATCGCCCTTACGGGAGCAGAACTTGCCGAAGAACGCGCCTGCGTTGAAAGCAACCATTGCTCACCCCAGCATGGCGGAACCGCCGCCACAAACCACTTAGATGGCGTTGGCGTAGCGCGGTTCAAGACCCGCGCGGCCGCGCAGCGGGTAGTCGGCTTCCACGATATAGGGTCCGCCGCCCTGTGAGGCACGCGACGAATAAAGTACGAAACGCGACACGGGAAAGCTTATCGGCCGAAATCCGCCGCGAGATGCAAGATAATCGGCGACTTCGATCACCGAGGCATCGCGAAGGCGCGCGAGCGTTATATGCGGCGTGAAGCGGCGGCCTTCAACGGGAAGGCCGATGCGCTGCATCATGCGCTCGTGCTCGGCCTGCAATTCGATCAGCGCGGGTGAGGGCTGGACCGATGCGAAGATCGCGCGTGGCTTCTTACCGCCGAAGTGATCGAGCCCGGTAAGCGTGATCGTAAAAGCGGGGCGCTCCACGAAATCGAACATACCGGCCGCTTCGTTCGCGGTGCGCTCGTCGATGTCGCCGATGAAGCGAAGCGTCAGGTGGTAGTTTTCGGGGGAGATCCAGCGCGCGCCGTGAATTCCACCACGGAGCATGGACAGCATCATGCCGACTTCTTTCGGCACTTCGATCGCAGTAAAAAGGCGCGGCATGACGATTACCCGCGGCGTTTTTTGACTCGCTCGATCAGCGATTCGACTGACGGCATTATACGCTCAACGATAAGATTTACACCCTTCGGTGTTGGATGAATTCCATCGTTCAGGTTCAGCTCGCGCTCGCCTGCGACCCCATCTAAAAAGAATGGATAAATCAGGACGTCATGTTCTTTTGCCAGCTGCGCGTACATCGAATCGAATTTGGCGGCGTAGTCCGCGCCGAGATTCGGGGCGGCGCGCATACCGCCGAGCAGCACCTCGATCTTGCGCTCCTTCAGCCGCCTGATCATGGCGTCGAGATTCTTGCGGGCGAGTTCGGGGTCCATCCCCCGCAGCATATCGTTTGCGCCAAGCACCAGAATCACGGCTTCGGTGCCGTCCTGGATCGACCAGTCCAGGCGGCTTAAGCCCCCGGTCGTGGTGTCGCCGGAGACCCCGGCGTTTGCGATCTGCACGTCATGCCCGCGCTTTTTCAGCGCGGCCTCTAGCTGTGCCGGGAAGGATTCGTTCGCCCTGAGGCCGAAGCCCGCGAGCAGGCTGTCGCCAAAGGCAACAATCCTGACCGGCTGGGCGCTGGCAGGGGCGGCGATGAGCGCCACAAAGAAAGCCACAATGATTGCGCCATAGAGACGCATCGAATGGCGCTTTCGGCGGCTGCCGCTATCTGTGGCAGGACGCATGACGCCAGAGCCGCGCCGGAGCAAACTGATCCGCATGAACATCTCCACGCCGATACCGGGAAACACCGAGCCCGCAATTCGGCTTACCGACGTCGATCTGAAACTCGGTTCGGGCGCTGCCCGCGTACATATCCTGAAGAAAGTGTCGCTCCAAATTGGCCAAGGTGAGGCGGTCGGCCTGATCGGCCCTTCGGGCTCCGGCAAATCGACGCTGCTCATGGTGATGGCGGGTCTTGAACGCGCGGGCGAAGGCTCGGTTCAGGTCGCGGGTCAAAATCTCACGAAATTGAGCGAAGACCAGCTCGCGCAGTTCCGCGGCAATAACGTGGGCATCGTGTTTCAGTCGTTCCACCTGATCCCGACCATGACCGCGATCGAGAATGTCGCGATCCCGCTCGAACTCTCCGGCCGTGCCGACGCCATGGAGCGCGCGAAGCGCGAGCTTGAAGGCGTCGGCCTTGGCGCCCGCATTCATCATTATCCGGCGCAGCTGTCGGGCGGCGAGCAGCAACGCGTTGCACTCGCCCGCGCGCTGGCACCCGAGCCCGCGATTATTTTTGCCGACGAGCCGACCGGCAATCTCGACGAGAAGACCGGAAAAGAGATCATGGATCTCCTGTTCTCCAAGCAGGCCGAGAAAAACGCGACGCTCGTGATCGTCACGCACGATCTGTCGCTCGGCAATCGTTGCGACCGCTTGATCCGTATGCGCTCGGGCGAGGCGCAGGTCGACGCGCCGAAGACCTCCGCATGAGCGCGGTTACGGCGAACGGTTCTACTTTGTCACGGACCATGGTTTCGCTGCGGCTTGCGTTGCGCGAATTGCGCGGCGGCGTGCGCGGCTTCGGCGTGTTTCTCGCGTGTCTTGCGATTGGCGTGACTGCGATTGCAGGTGTCGGTTCGTTTGCGCGCGCGCTGTCCGACGGGATGCTGCGCGAAGGCGAGCGCATTCTCGGTGGCGACATCGCATTCTCGATTATCCACCGGCAGGTCAATCCGGCCGAAATGGATTTTCTTAAAAGCAGAGGCGCTGTCTCGGAAATCGCAAGTATGCGCGCGATGACGCGAGTTACGAACGGTGCCGCGACGCTCGTGGAGTTGAAATCCGTTGACGGCGCTTATCCGCTGAACGGCAAGGTCGAACTCGATCCGAACGTGCAGCTTCCGCGCGCGTTGCAGAAAGTAGGCAACCGCTACGGCGCGGTCGCGGAGTCGACATTGCTGTTGCGGCTTGGGGTCACGCCGGGCGCGGAAATCAAAATCGGCGACGCCACGTTCGTGATTACGGCCTCGATCGTGCAGGAGCCCGATCGCGTCGCGGCAGGTGTCGGCTTCGGACCGCGTCTTATTATTTCGCAGGAAGGCTTGCAGGCGACCAACCTCATTCAGCCGGGCACGCTGGTGCGCTGGAGTTATCGCGTCCGGCTCATCGATCCGAGCAATGCTTCGATTCAATCCGTGCAGGCGCAGGCGCGCGACCTCTTTCCGAACGCAGGGTGGGAAATCCGCACGCGCTCCAGTGTCTCGCCGCAGCTCGAGCGCAACGTACGGCGTCTCGCTGAATTTCTCACGCTGGTCGGATTGACCGCGTTGCTTGTCGGCGGCGTCGGTGTCGCTAACGCCGTGATGCATTATCTCGAGCGCAAGCGCGCGGATATCGCGACGCTGAAAGCCGTCGGCGCATCCGGCGGCACGGTGTTCTCGATCTATCTCACCCAGATCGGCATCATTGCGATTATTGGCATTGCGATCGGCGTGATCGCGGGCATCGCGTTGCCCTTTGCTATTACTTCGCTGTTTGGGCGGCTGATCCCGCTGCCGCTCGCGCCGGGAATTCATCTGAGCGTGATTGCGCTTGCAACCGCGTTCGGCATTCTGGTGGCACTTGCTTTCGCGCTGTGGCCCTTGGGCCGCGCGCATGACGTGCCGGTGTCGGCGCTCTTTCGCGATACCGTCGAGCAAGGCAACCGGCTCCCGCGCTCGCGCTATATCGCTTTTGTCGTGCTTGCGATTGTTTCGCTTGCGGCGCTGGCACTATTCACCGCCGAAAGCCGCCGTATCGCGCTGATCTATATCGTCGCCGCGGCGGGAATCTTCGTCGTGCTGCGATTGCTGGCCTGGGGCCTGATGGCGATTGCCGCAAGGCTGCCGCGGCCGCGCTCGACCGCGCTGCGATTAGCGCTCGCAAATATCCACCGTCCCGGCGCGTTGACGCCGTCCGTGGTGCTGTCGCTTGGCCTAGGCCTTGCCCTCTTGGTCACGCTGACCCTGATCGACAGCAATCTGCGGCGGCAACTCACGCAGTCACTTCCGAAAAGCGCACCGAGTTTCTTCTTCGTCGACATTCCGAACGGGGATGTCGAGCGCTTCAATGCCTTCATCAAGCAAAACGCGGGAAGCGCCGAACTCACCGAAGTGCCGATGTTGCGCGGCAGAATTCTGCGCGTGAAAGACGTACCCGCCGATCAGGTGAAGATCGACCCGGAACAGGCATGGGTGCTGCAATCCGACCGCGGCATCACTTTCACCGAGACATTCCCGGAAGGCTCGACGCTGGTTGCAGGCGAATGGTGGCCGAAGGATTACGCGGGCCCCCCGCTGGTCTCGTTTGAGAAGCGTGCGGCCGACGGTCTTGGGCTGAAAGTCGGCGACAAGGTTTCGGTGAACGTGCTTGGCCGCACTATCGAGGCGACGATTGCGAACCTGCGCACGGTGGAGTGGGAGAGTCTCGGCATCAATTTCGTGATGCTGTTCTCGCCGAATACGTTCAGCGGCGCGCCGCATACCATTCTTGCAACGCTTACTTATCCCGAAGGCGGCAACCAGAAGGCAGAGATCGAATTGCAGCGCGCGGTCGCCAATGAATTTCCGGCGGTCACGACCGTGCGCGTGAAAGAAGCCTTGCAGGCGATCAATACGCTGGTCGCGGATCTTGCGGTCGCGGTGCGCGGCGCAAGTTCAGTGACGTTGATCGCAAGCATCCTCGTGCTCGCGGGCGCGTTGGCCGCCGGCCACCACAATCGGGTCTATGACGCGGTGATCCTGAAGACGTTAGGTGCCACGCGCAGGCGCCTGCTGCTCGCTTACGGCGCGGAGTACGCGATCCTCGGTCTTGCGACCGCGATCTTCGCGACCGCCGCCGGTGCAGTCGCGGCCTGGTTTGTGGTCGAGAACGTGATGAATTTCCGTTTCCAGTTTGAGCCGGCAGCGGCCGGGCTTGCGGCGCTTACGGCGGTAGTCCTGACAATCGGGCTTGGGCTGATCGGCACCTGGCGGGCGCTCGGGCAAAAGCCGGCCCCGGTGCTGCGGAATCTCTAAAATTATCAGCAATTCCAAGCGCTTCACTACGTCACGTAACGTTGACGTAAATTCACTTGCGGCGAATTTTGGCGCGCACCATATTCCGTCTGGATTCAGGGCAGTGCTGGTTCGCGCCGGCACTTTAGTCCTGCCACTAGGGAGCTTCCTTTAGGGAGAAAGGGACCACGATGTCCGACCTGCACAACAATCCTGCTGCCCGCTACGGCGGTGCTACCCGTACCGCGGCCGAAATCGATCAGGGCCTCCGCTCGTATATGCTCGGGGTTTACAACTACATGACGATCGGCCTCGCGATCACCGGCCTGTTCGCGCTCGGCATTTATATGCTGTCGATTACGTCGGACGCATCGGCTGCTGCGAAGACTGCAACCGGCGCGGCTGCTGCCATCGCCCGCGGCCAGTTCCTCACCCCGCTCGGCTACACGCTCTTTGCGACTCCGCTGAAGTGGGTGGTCGTACTCGCGCCGCTCGCGCTCGTATTCTTCCTGAGCTTCCGCGTCGATAAAATGAGCGTCGGTGCAGGGCAGCTCACTTTCTGGATTTATGCGGCGCTGGTCGGCGTTTCGCTCGCCACCATCCTGATGGTCTACACGCACACTTCGGTTGCACGCGTGTTCTTCATCTCGGCCGCTTCGTTCGGTGCGCTCAGCCTCTACGGCTACACGACGAAGCGTGACCTCTCGGGCATGGCGACGTTCCTGTTCATGGGCCTGATCGGCGTGATCATCGCTTCGATCGTGAACATCTTCCTTGGATCGAGTATGCTCCAGTGGATCATTTCGATCGTCGGTCTCCTCGTGTTCGCGGGCTTCACCGCCTATGACACGCAGGACATCAAGAATATGTACGATGCCAACGACGACAGCACCGTATCGGGCCGCAAGTCGATCATGGGCGCGCTGCGCCTGTACCTCGACTTCCTCAACATCTTCCTCTTCATGCTGCAGCTGTTCGGCAACAAAGAATAAACGAACGGCGACACCAAAATGCGAAGGCCCGGCTAATCGCCGGGCCTTTTGCTTTTTGGGATCAGTTCACGACGCTGAGCCGCTTGTCGATCACGGCCAGCACGCGGCTGAGATCGTGGCCGCGCTTGAGCACGAAGCCGGTGGAATTTACCACCGCATACTCGCCCTGACGGCGCGCGAGCGCGGGGCTCTTCTCGATCCGGTAGAGCGGCTGCTCGGAGGAGCGGCGGAAGATGGAGAAGACCGCGCGGTCTTTCATGAAGGCGATGGCGTAGTCGCGCCATTCGCCGGCAGCGACCATGCGGCCATAAAGATCCAGAATGCGCAGCAACTCGCGCCGGTCGAAGGTGGTGTCTTTGGAAGCAGGGGCGGACGCGCGGCTGGCGGGCCGCCCCGGGAACGCTATCGGCTCGAGATCGCTCAAATCTGGCGCCTCCTGATCCGTTGGCAACGCGGCTTGCATCGCGTTCCTGTCATGATCGCGCCGGGGCGGGGCTGGGGCAAGCATTTCTTTAGTCCATGGAATCGCTCACGATTTTCGGAACCCGCGCGAAGCGCAAAAATCATAAAGACGCCCAATTCTGGCCCCCTCGACGCCAAAGCCTGAGGCGAGATTTCTCCTTGTAGCCTCCGGGCCGGTTTCGAAGGAGTTCCGGTCAATCCCAGCCCCCCAGCCCCCCGGGCTTTTTTGGGCCGGCCCATCTGGCTGCAACCGCGTACGGTTCAAAACCCCAAATTCAAAAGGGCCTCTCTTGCGAGAGGCCCTTCTTTTTGTCCGGAAGATTTTTCGTCTTAGCGCAGCGGAAGGATGTCGGCGTTACGAATGACGCCCGGAGAGTTCTCGCCGCCGTTCTGCACGAAGACAACCACCGCGTCCGCGCCGTTCTTGGTCAACTCCACGACCGGAATCGAAGTGCGGATCGGCGTTCCCGCGTAAGCGCCGAGATTGCGCCACGAGCGGACGACGTTGAAATAGGTGACGGTCGCGCCCTTGTTCTCGCCTTTGGCGATCTTCACTTCGACCCGGCTTGCGACCGAAAGCATCCAGACCGTCGCCTTGCCCTGGCCCGCGCCGACATCGACCGAAATGTTTTCGCCGTCGCGCTTCACGCTTAGCGGGATTTCCGGCTCGTTCGAGGGATGATTGCGGAGTGCCGCGTTGATCTGCTGCGCGTCGCTGCCGACCGTGTACTTCACGCCGTTCACGACCGCCTGCGGCGTATACACATTCATGTCGCCGCGCACTTTCGCGTAGTGCTGCTGGCGCTTGGTGTGATTGTGGAGCGCGAGCGTATCTTTCCAGCCGAGATAGTCCCAGTAATCGACCGCGAGTGTCAGCGGGATCAGGTTCGGTTCCTTCGTGAGCTGGCCGAGAAGCTTGTCGGCGGGCGGGCACGAGCTGCAGCCCTGGCTCGTGAACAGCTCGATCACGGACTTTCCGCCCGCGAGCGCCAGCGAAGACGTGGATACCGTCATCGCCGCGAGGAAAGCGAGCGCGCTGAGATTGCGAAGCACATACATTATGGACCTGTCGATCTGATACGAAGACGATATGCCTGAAAAAGCGAAAGCCGCCACTCACTAATGGGTGAGCGGCGGCTTTGCGTTGAAATCAGCCGGGTTTTCTAGGCTGCAAGATTGCGAAGCACGTACTGCAGGATGCCGCCGTTCTTGTAGTAATCAAGCTCATCGAGCGTATCGATGCGGCACAAGAGCGGCACGTTTTTCTTCGCGCCGTCGGCAAATGTGATCTCGGCCGACATGACTTCCTGCGGCTTCAGGCCATCGGCGAGGCCGTGGATCGTGACGGTCTCGTTGCCTTTGAGGCCCAAGGTCTGCCACGAGGTGCCTTCCTCGAACACGAGCGGGATCACGCCCATGCCGATCAGGTTCGAGCGGTGGATGCGCTCGAAGCTCTGCGCGATCACGGCGCGAATGCCCAAGAGCACGGTGCCTTTCGCGGCCCAGTCGCGCGACGAGCCGGTGCCGTATTCCTTGCCGGCGAAGACGACCAGCGGCACCTTCTCGCGCTTGTACTTCATCGCAGCATCGTAAATCGGCAGACGTTCGCCCGAGGGATAGTGGACCGTGACGCCGCCTTCGACGCCCGGCACCATCTGGTTCTTGATGCGGATGTTCGCGAAGGTGCCGCGCATCATGACTTCGTGGTTGCCGCGGCGCGTGCCGTACTGGTTGAAGTCGATCGCGGCGACGCCGTGGTCGGTGAGATATTTGCCCGCGGGCGAGGCCGCCTTGATCGAACCGGCCGGCGAGATGTGGTCGGTCGTGATCGAGTCGAGGAAGAGGCCGATCACGCGCGCGTTGTCGATGTCGGTGACGGCTTCGGGCGTCCGCGTCATGGTCGCAAAGTAAGGCGGGTTTTGCACGTAAGTCGAGTTGTTGTCCCAGCCGTAGGTGTCGGAGGCCGCAACCCTGATCGCCTGCCAGTACTTGTCGCCCTTGAACACGTCGCCGTATTTATCTTCGAAAATCTTCTTCGAGAT
>LNEZ01000098.1 GCA_001464215.1 Rhizobiales bacterium Ga0077548
CCCAGCCGAGAATTGCAAGGCCGTTCACCATGGTGGTGTGTGAGTCAGTGCCGACCAGCGTGTCGGGGTAGGCGACTTCGACATCCTTCGGCTTGCCGGACTTCAGATCGACCATCTGGTCCTTCATCGTCCAGACGGTCTGGCCGAGATATTCGAGGTTGACCTGATGGCAGATGCCGGTGCCCGGCGGCACCACGCGGAAATTGTTGAACGCGAGCTGACCCCATTTCAGAAATTTGTAGCGCTCGCCGTTGCGCTCGTATTCGAGATCGACGTTCTGCGAGAACGCCTTCGCCGTGCCGAAGTGATCGACGATCACCGAGTGGTCGATGACAAGATCGACCGGCACCAGCGGATTGATTTTCTTCGGGTCGCCGCCGAGCGCCTTCATCGCGTCGCGCATCGCGGCGAGATCGACCACGGCCGGAACGCCGGTGAAGTCCTGCATCAGCACGCGCGCCGGGCGGAATGCGATTTCGCGGTTCGACTTCTTCTTCTTGCCCCAGAAGGCGAGCGCCTTGATGTCGTCTTTCGTGACGGTGCGGCCGTCTTCGAAGCGGATCAGGTTTTCCAGCAGCACCTTGAGAGAGAAGGGGAGCTTGGAAGCGCCCTTGAGACCATTTTTCTCGGCGACCTTGAGGTCGTAATAGATGTAGGACTTGCTTCCGACTTTCAGGGTGCGGCGGCAATTAAAGCTGTCGAGGGAGGAGATCACGGCGATTTCCCGCAGGTTCTTGGTGAGCGCCTGTACCGGCCGGCGGCGTTTCTCGTCCGGTGCCAAGGCTGATAAGGCGCTTTATAGAACTATTCGGAACAAGGGCAATGGAGCCCACTTTGATCCTTCGTCCTAATTACGAGCATCTTTTACGGAACGGGGCCGCGACGTATTCATGCAGCTGACCGCGAGCGGCATTTCCTGCGTGCGCGGCGGACGCGCGCTTTATGACGGGCTGTCTTTTTCGCTTTCCAGCGGCGAATTGCTGCTGCTGACCGGCCCGAACGGCTCGGGCAAGACCTCGCTGCTCCGGCAGATCGCGGGGCTTCTGCCGCTGGATGAGGGCGCCATCGCCTTTGAAGGCTTCGATCGCGCGGAAGAGACGCATTTCGTAGGCCATGCGCCCGCGATCAAGGATGCGCTGACAGTCTCCGAAAACCTCGCCTTCTGGTGCTACCTCTACGGGTCCTCTGGCGCTTTGACGGAGACGGCGCTCGATCAGTTCAAGCTCGCGCCGCTCGCCTTGCTTCCGGGGCGCGTACTTTCCGCGGGGCAGAAGCGCAGGCTTGCGCTCGCGCGCCTGGCCGCGATCCGGCGTTCGCTGTGGCTCCTGGATGAACCGGATACCGCGCTCGACGCCGAAGGCCGCGCGACGCTCATCGAAATTATGGCCGCGCATCGCGCAGAGGGCGGCATGGTCGTGATGGCGAGCCATGGCACGCTGAACGTCGCGCCGTCGCGAGCGTTGGCGCTCGATGCGGATGCGAAAGCGGCGGCCGCATGACCCGCGCCTTCTTCGCAATTCTCCGGCGCGACCTTGCGCTTTCGTTCCGTGCCGCTCGTGATGGTAGTGCCGTTCGCAATCGGCCCGGATCAGAAGCTGCTTTCGCAGATCGGTCCCGCGATTTTATGGATCGGCGCGCTGCTCGCATCGCTCTTGGGGCTCGACCGCATCTTCGGCGCGGATGCCGAAGACGGCTCGCTAGATCTGTTGTCGCTCGCGCAGCTGCCGCTGGAGATCATCGCTTTCGCGAAAGCGCTCGCGCACTGGCTTGCTACCGGCCTGCCGCTTGTGATCGCGACACCGCTACTGGGACTTCTTCTCGGTGTTGAGATGAAAGCGCTCGGCGCGGTTGCGCTGATGCTCTTGATCGGCACGCCCGCGATTGCGTTTCTCGGCTCGATCGGTGCGGGGCTGGCCGCAAGCCTGCCGCGCTCGGGCCTCCTGATTGCGGTACTGATCGTGCCGTTCACGATCCCGGTTCTGATTTTCGGCACGGCAGCCAGTGCCGATGGCGCTCTCTTCGGAACCGCATTCAAACTGCTTTGTGCGCTTGCGTTGTTTTCGTTCGTGATCGGGCCGGTCGCCGCCGCGGCGGCACTCAGAATCGGGCGCGGCACATGAAGCGTCTTCGCCGCATTGCCCGTGGGGCCTGTCATGCCTAGAACGCGGCGCATGAAGGTGAGCGATCTCGCCAACCCCAACCGTTTCTTGCAGCTTTCGCGCTGGATGATTCCGCTGTTCGCGGTGGCCGCGTTCGCGCTGCTTGGTTACGGGTTCTATCTCGGCTTCCAGGCGCCGCCGGAGCGCGACCAGAGCTACATCTTCCGCATCATGTTCGTGCACGTGCCTTCGGCATGGCTTGCGCTCGGCATCTACACGATGATGGCGGTTGCGGCGCTCGGCACGCTGGTGTGGCGGCATCCGCTTTCCGATGTCGCGCAGAAAGCGGCGGCACCCCTTGGCGCTGCATTTGCGCTGATCTGTCTCGTGACCGGTTCGATCTGGGGCTATCCGACCTGGGGCACGTTCTGGGAATGGGATGGGCGGCTGACCTCGATGCTCGTGCTGTTTCTCATTTATCTCGGCATCATCGCGCTGTGGCGCGCATTTGACGAGCCGCTAGCCGCGGCGAAAGCGGTCGCGATCCTGACCCTCGTCGGCTTCATCAACATTCCGATCGTGAAGTTTTCGGTGGACTGGTGGAGTACGTTGCATCAGCCCGCTTCCGTATTCCGGCTCGACGGCCCAACCATGCATCCGGTCTATCTGCAACCGCTGCTGATTTGCGCACTCGGCTTTTCGTTTCTCTTTGGCGCGATGCTGATGATCGCAATGCGGACCGAGATCGCGCGCCGCCGCGTGCGTACGCTCACCATCTTTGCCGCGAGGGAAGTGCGCTGATGGTTCACCTGCATTCGGCGTTCATCGCATATGCATACTGTTTCGCAGGCTTCGTGCTTGGCGCGATGTTCGCATGGATCGCGCTCGATTCCCGCGCACAGCATAAGAAGCTGGCCGAGCTCGAAGCAAAACGCGCGAAGAAGTAATGCGCCGCGCCGCAGTCTTTATTCCTCTCGCGATTTTTCTGGCGCTGGCGGCGGTGTTTTACTTTCGCATTGGCGGCGATCACACCGTGGTGCCGTCGGCGCTCATCAACAAGCCCGCGCCTATGCTCGCTTTGTCCGCGCTTGATGGCGCAAACACGCCTACGCTCGATCCGGCTTCGTTCAAGGGCTTTGTCACGGTCGTGAATGTGTGGGCGTCGTGGTGCGCGCCCTGCCGCGCCGAGCACCCGTTTCTGGTGCGGCTTGCCAAGGACAAACGCATTCGCGTGACCGGGATCAATTACAAGGATCAGCCTGCGACGGCGCTGCGCTTTCTCGCGCAGCTTGGAAATCCGTTCGCCGCGATCGGCGTCGATGCGGCGGGGCGTGCCGCGATCGAGTGGGGCGTCTACGGCGTGCCGGAAACATTTCTGGTCGGGCGCGACGGCTTGATCAAATTCAAACAGGTCGGGCCGATTACGGCGGAGAATTTCCCGCGGATGCTTGCTGAAATCGAGAAGGCGCTCGCTAACTAGGCTTTCGTGTCAGGGTCTTTAATCGCGTATTTCGCCATGATCGGCGCCTGCGAAATCGCAAAGACCAGAGTGAGCGGCAGGAAACCGAAGGTCTTGAACGCGACCCACTGATCGGTGGTGAAGGAGCGCCAGACGAACTCGTTCACCACCGCCATCACGAGAAAAAATATCGCCCAGTTGAAGGTGAGCTTCTTCCAGCCTTCTTCCTTCAGGTGCAGCGCGCCGTCGAGCACGATCTGAAACAGAGGGCGGCCGGTCATGAGGCCGGCAAGCAGGATGACGCCGAACATCACATAGATGATGGTGGGCTTCAGCTTGATGAAGGTGTCGTTGTGCAGCCACAAGGTCAGCGCGCCGAACACCATCACGATCACGGCGGTGACGATGGGCATCACCGGAAAGCGGCGGATCAGATAATAGCTGACGGCTAGCGTGATTACGGTCGCGACCATGAACGCGCCGGTCGCGAAATAAATGCCACCATAAGAGTTCGCGAAGAAGAATAAGAGCAAAGGCCCGAGATCGAGCGCGAGTTTCGGGAGCGGGGCGAGATGCTTCTTCGGGCTTGCGGCGTCGGTCATTTCGTTCTGGTGCCTTTCGATTGCGGCGGTTTCAAGCGGGCTCGCTTAAGCCCACGAGCGCGCGCGAAAAATCCTTTGCGGAGAAAGCTTCGAGATCGTCCACGCGCTCGCCGACGCCAATGAAATGCACCGGCAGTCCATGGCGCGCGGAGATCGCAACCAGAATGCCGCCCTTTGCGGTGCCGTCCAGCTTCGTCACAACGAGACCGGTGACGCCGGCCACCTGCTTGAAGGCTTCGACTTGGGAGAGCGCGTTCTGGCCGACGGTCGCGTCCAGCACGAGCAGGACCGCGTGCGGCGCGCTTTCGTCGACCTTCTTGATGACGCGGACGATCTTTTCGAGTTCGCCCATGAGCGCTTCCTTGTTCTGCAAGCGGCCCGCGGTGTCGATCAAAAGCACGTCGGCGTTTTCTTCGCGGGCCTTGGTGATTGCTTCGAAAGCAACGCCTGCAGGATCGGCGCCTTGCGCTTTGGCGACGATGGAAGAATTGGTGCGGCCGGCCCAGAGCTTGAGTTGCTCGATCGCGGCTGCGCGGAAGGTGTCGGCAGCGCCCAGCGTCACCTTCTTGCCTTCGGCGTGGAATTTCGCAGCCAGCTTGCCGAGCGTCGTGGTTTTGCCGGAGCCGTTTACGCCGACGGCGAGAATGACGAAGGGCTTGTGTGAGGAGATGTCGAGCGGCTGTTCGACCTTTGAAAGCACGCTCTCGACTTCGGACGCGATCAGCGCCTTGAAGTCCGCCTCTTCGTAGCGCTCGCCGAGACGGCCGTCGTTCAGCGCCATCACGATCTTCGATGTTGTCTCGACACCGATGTCGGACGAAATCAGAAGGTCTTCGACTTCCTGCAAGGTCTTCGGATCGGCGCCGCGAAAGCCGATGCGCGAAAGACCTTCGCCGATCTTCGAGGCGGAGCGGGAGAGGCCGCCAGTGAGACGTTTCCAGAAACTCATGCCGGGATTCTCATGCCGCAAGTAGCCCGCGTTCGTCGTGACCGGCAATGCGTACTTCCGCGATGGCGCCGCGTGTGAAGGGCTGCGAGAGCTTCACCGGCATGAAATGTTCGCTGCGGCCCTCGGTCCCGCTTTGCTCGACCAGTACGCGGCGCGACTTTCCGATTTCGTTCGCGAAGTGACGGCGCAGAAGCTCATCGCCTTTTGCGCGCAAGCGAGACGCGCGCTCTTTCGCGATCTCGCGAGGGACCTGTGGCATCCGCGCGGCAGGCGTTCCCTTACGCGGCGAGAACGGGAAGATATGCAGGAACGCGATCCCGCAGTCCTCTGCGTGCTGCATCGTGTTTGCGAAGTGTGAGGCAGATTCGGTCGGGAAGCCTGCGATGAAGTCCGCGCCAAAAACGATATCAGGCCGCAGGCGCCGCGCTTCTTCGGTGAAGCGAATAGCATCGCGCGTGAGATGACGGCGCTTCATGCGCTTCAAGATGAGATCGTCGCCCGCCTGTAGCGAGAGATGCAGATGCGGCATCAGGCGCTCTTCTTCCGCGAGCGCGCGCATGAAATCCGGATCGACTTCGATGGAGTCGATCGAGGAAATGCGCAGACGCGGCAATTCGGGAATGTGTTTCAGGATTTGGCGAATGAGGGTGCCCAGCTTCGGTGCGCCGGGAAGATCGCTGCCCCATGAAGTGAGATCGACGCCGGTCAGCACGACCTCACGATAGCCGCGCTCGACCAGCGTGCGTATTTGGGAAATCACTTCGCCAGCGCCGACCGAACGCGACGGCCCGCGGCCGTAGGGAATGATGCAGAAGGTACAGCGGTGGTCGCAGCCGTTCTGGATCTGCACGAATGCGCGGGTGTGGCCCTCGAAGCCATCGACGAGGTGCAACGCAGTGGTGCGGATCGAATCGAGATCGTCGATCTGCACTTTCTCGAGCGTGCCAAAGGGTGCGGCCCACGTTGCAGCGTCCAGCTTTCGTGCATTGCCGATGACGCGCGTCACTTCCGGCATGGCCGCGAAAGTTTCGGCTTCCGTCTGCGCGGCGCAGCCGGTGACGACGATTTGCGCGTCAGGCCGTTCGCGCTTCATGCGCCTGATCTGTTGCCGTGCCTGCCGTACCGCCTCAGAGGTGACGGCACATGAGTTCACGATGATGGTGTTGTCTAGCTTCGCCCCTTCCGCGTGCCTGCGGATGGTTTCCGACTCGGTGATGTTGAGCCGGCAGCCGAAAGTGACGACTTCCACGCTCATTACGCAGCCGACGCCGTGTTCAGAATCTTCGAATCCAGCACGCCTTCGAATTCGAATGCAGCGGGACCGGTCATCAGGACGTGATCGTCGCTCTCGCGCCATTCGATTTCGAGCTTGCCGCCCGGAAGCGAAAGATGAATCTTGCGGCCCGTGCGCTTGGTGCGCGCGGCGGAAACGGCGACCGCGCAGGCCGCCGAGCCGCAAGCCTTGGTCAGACCCGCGCCGCGCTCCCAGGTACGCATAGTAATATTCTCGCGGTCCTTCACTGCGGCGAGCGAAATGTTCGCGCGTTCGGGAAAGATCGGATGGTTTTCCAGAAGCGGTCCGAACTTTTCGAGGTCATGGGCATAAGGATCGTCGACCCAGAACACCGCGTGCGGATTGCCCATCGAAACAACGGATGGCGAGTGCAGCACCGGCGCATCGATCGGCCCGATCTGCAATTCGATCATCCGCGTGTCGCGGAATTCTTCGGCCAGCGGAATGTCGCGCCAGTCGAAGCGCGGCTTGCCCATGTCGACCGTGATCGTGTTCTCGTTTTCGAAATGCGCGGGGATCAGCCCGGCGCGGGTCTCGTAAACGAAGTCGTGCTTGCCGGTCTTCTTCACATCGCGCGAGGCCACGCAGCGCATACCGTTGCCGCAGGCGCCTGCTTCCGAGCCGTCGGAGTTGTAGATGCGGACATAAGCGTCGGTGCCGGCCAAGCGCGGCGGATAGAGCGCCATCAACTGATCGAAGGGCACCGCCTCTTTCCGCGCAATCGCGCGGGCGTCGGCTTCGGTGACCGGCGCGGAATCGGCCCTGAGATCGATAACGACGATGTCGTTGCCGATGCCGTTCATCTTCACAAAGGGGCGGTTCAGAAGGGCGCTCATGATGGGGCCTTATATGGCGATTGCGCCTATTCCTGCCAATCAGGGGCCGAAAAGCCCGTTTTTCTTGACTAAAGCCGCTCTGCCCCCTAGTCGTCCTGCCACCAATCGACCCCGCGAGACGTCTCGCGGCCCACCGGGACTTTGAGCCCGGAGGTCACCCTCCGACAGCGCGTTGCGCCCTCGGGGGCGAACGTCGTTTGGCTGCTACCTCATCCTGAGGAGCGGGCGCAGCCCGCGTCTCGAAGGATGGGAAACGAGCCTCGCCCTTCGAGACGCGACCCTGCGGATCGCTCCTCAGGACGAGGAAAACGGAAGACGAATGTTTGAGAACCTAAGCGGCCGCCTCGGCGGCGTACTCGACAGGCTTCGCGGGCGCGGCGCTCTCACCGAGAGCGACGTGAGCGATGCCATGCGCGAAGTGCGTCAGGCGCTGTTAGAGGCCGACGTGTCGCTCGAAGTGGCGAAGGCCTTTGTTGAGAAGGTCACGGCACGCGCGGTCGGTGCCGAAGTCATCCGCTCGATTACGCCGGGCCAAATGGTCGCAAAGATCGTTCACGACGAGCTGGTCGCCGTGCTCGGCTCGGATGCGAAGCCGATTGATCTAGCCGCGACACCACCGGTCGCGATCCTGATGGTCGGTTTGCAGGGTTCGGGCAAAACCACGAGCACCGGCAAGATCGCGAAGCGCCTGAAAGAGCGCGCCAAGAAAAAAGTTCTCATGGCTTCGCTCGACGTGCGCCGTCCGGCAGCGCAAGAGCAGCTTGCGGTGCTCGGCAAGCAGGTCAGCGTCGATACGCTCGCTATCGTCGAAGGCGAGAATGCGGTCACGATCACCAAGCGTGCGCTCATCGAAGCGCGGCGCGGTGGTTATGACGTGCTAATGCTCGACAGCGCGGGCCGCGTCACAGTCGATGAAGAGCTGATGCAGGAAGCCGCCGACGTCGCGGCGCTCGCAAAACCACACGAAATTTTGCTGGTCGCCGACGCGTTGACTGGCCAAGACGCGGTGAACACCGCACGTGCATTCGACCAGAAACTCGCCGTAACCGGCATCGTGCTGACGCGGGTCGACGGCGACGGACGCGGCGGTGAGCTGATCGGCGTTGGCGAAAAGCTGGACGCGCTCGAAGACTTCGATCCTTCGCGGATCGCGGGCCGAATCTTGGGCATGGGCGACGTCGTCGGCCTCGTGGAGCGGGCCGCCGAAAATCTCGACGCCGCGAAGATGCAGGCCGCCGCCGAGAAGATGCGGAAGGGCTCGTTCGATCTTTCCGATCTCCGCGACCAGTTAGATCAGATGAGCAAGATGGGCGGGCTTTCGGGCCTGATGGGCATGATGCCCGGCGTCGCCAAGATGAAGAACCAGATGGCGAACATGAATATCGATGACGGGTTGCTCAAGCGGCAGAAGGCGGTGATCGATTCCATGACGCCGAAAGAGCGCCGCAACCCCGACATTCTGAAAGCCTCGCGTAAGCGCCGCATCGCGTCCGGCTCCGGTGCGAAGGTCGAGGAAATCAATCGTTTGCTGAAAATGCACCGGCAGATGGCCGATGTGATGAAGCAGATGGGCCGCGGCAAAGGCGGCATGATGGCTGGCCTCGGCAATATGCTTGGCATGGGCGGCGGTGCCGGCCAGATGCCGTCCCAGGAAGAAATCCAGAAACTCGCCGAGAAAATGCCTGACGCAGGAAAACTGCCCGCGCAATTTCCTGGCCTTACCAACCTGCCTCCGAAGTTCCCCGGCTTGCCGGGGCTCGGCGGCATGAACCCACTCAAGAAAAAGTAGACCTCGAAAGGAAACTAAAAATGGCAGTCGTAATTCGTCTTTCCCGCGCGGGCGCAAAGAAGCGTCCGTTCTACCGTCTCGTTGTCGCCGACTCGCGCTTTCCGCGCGACGGCCGCTTCATCGAGCGTGTCGGCACCTATGATCCGAAGAAGCCGAAGGATTCTCCGGAGCGCGTGAAGCTGGAACTCGAGCGCATCAAGCACTGGATCTCGAAGGGCGCGCAGCCGTCGGACCGCATCAAGCGCTTTCTGGACGCCGCTGGCGTCTTGAAGCGCGAAACGCGCAACAATCCGGAAAAGGCGAAGCCGAAGAAGAAGGCCGAAGAAGCGGCTGCCGCCGCGGCCGCACCTGCTGCGGCCCCCGCCGCTGCTCCGGCTGCAGACGCGCCTGCTGCCGACGCGCCGGCCGCGAGCTAACGGACTTCTGTGGGGACCCGCGTCTGCGTCGCAAAGATCGGCGCCGCGCATGGCTTGCGCGGCGAAGTGCGATTGCAGGTCTTCACCGAAGACCCGGATGCGATCGTTGGACTTGGGGAACTTGCGAGCGAGGACGGCACGAAGAAATTCCGTGTCGCCTCGCTTCGTCCGGCCAAAGGCCATTTCGTTGCGAAGCTGGAAGGCGTGAATGATCGCAACGCCTCCGAGCTTTTGACGAATATCGAACTGTTCGTCTCGCGCGAAAAGCTGCCGAAGCTCGAAGACGGCGAGACGTTTTATCACGCGGACCTGATCGGGCTGCGCGTGGAAGATAAATCCGGAAAGTCTTACGGCGTTGTCGTTGCCGTACGAAATTACGGCGCAAGCGATCTTCTTGAAGTCGCCGAGCCGCCGAAAACTTCCGGCACGCTCATTCCGTTCATCGACCAGTTCGTGCCGCTCGTCGATGTCGAAGGCGGGCGTGTGGTGATCGAGCCCGCGCCTGGATTATTCGAAGAGCCGAAGGCGAAAACCAAATGAGCTGGCGCGCTTCCGTTCTCACGCTTTTCCCCGAGATGTTTCCGGGGCCGCTCGGCATTTCGCTCGCGGGCAAGGCGCTTGCGGGCAACATCTGGTCGCTCGACGCACAAGACATTCGCGCATCAGCCGCCGACAAACATCGTACCGTCGATCACACGCCTTCCGGCGGTGGACCGGGCATGGTCATGCGCGCGGACATTCTCGCCAAAGCCATCGACGCGGCCTCTCCCAAAGACGATCCGCGTCCGCGCATTTTGCTTTCGCCGCGTGGCGCACCGTTGACGCAGAAGAGGGTGCGAGAACTTGCGAATGGTCCGGGCGTCGTCCTCGTCTGCGGCCGCTTCGAGGGCGTGGACGAACGCATCATCGCGGCCCGCCAGCTCGAAGAAATTTCGGTCGGGGATTACGTGCTTTCGGGCGGCGAGATCGGGGCCATGGTGCTGTTGGATGCCTGCGTACGGCTGCTCCCCGGCGTCATGGGCGATCAGGCGTCCGGGTCCGACGAGAGCTTCTCGGACGGGCTTCTCGAGTACCCGCAATTCACCCGCCCGCAGGAGTTCGAAGGGGTGTCGATTCCGGAGATTTTGACCTCCGGGGACCATGCCAAAGTGGCTGCCTGGCGCCGGGAACAGGCCGAGAAATTAACCGCCGCCCGCAGACCTGACCTTTGGCCCCCCAAAGGGGGCAAAAAGGCATGACAAGGCCGGATTCTTCCCCTATAGACCCGGCCCATCCCGTTATGGAATTCACTTCCCGGCGCCGGATTTAGCGGCGCGGAGCTACTGTCATGAACCTCATTCAGACTATCGAAAAAGAAGAAATCGCGCGTGTCACCGGCGGCCGGCCGATTCCGAAGTTTCATCCGGGCGACACCCTGATCGTGAATGTCCGCATCAAGGAAGGCGAGCGCTCGCGCGTGCAGGCTTACGAAGGCGTGTGCATCGCGCGCTCCGGCGGCGGCCTCCAGGAGAGCTTCACGGTCCGCAAGATTTCCTACGGCGAAGGCGTCGAGCGCGTTTTCCCGGTCTATTCGCCGAACATCGACTCGATCGAAGTCGTCCGCCGCGGCAAGGTCCGCCGCGCGAAGCTCTATTATCTGCGCGATCTTCAGGGCAAGAGCGCCCGCATCATCGAGCGTCAGGACGCGGCAGCCGCTGCGATGGACGCCGAAGCCGCGGCGCTCAAGGCCGCCATGCCAAAGGCCGAGAAGGTCAAAAAGGAAAAGCCCAAAGCCGAGAAGGCGACCCGCGCTGCCAAGGGCGGCGGCAAGAAGTAAATTCTCGCTCACGAAGAATTCAGAAAGGCCGGCGCATTCCCGCCGGCCTTTTTGTTTATGGAACTCGAGACGCAACCGAATGGTGCCGCGGGAGTTTCATTGACGATGTGCATTTTTCACCAAGCGAAACACTATCTTGCCGTCGCCTTCTTTGCGGTAGCGTTTGCGACGCCGGCATTCGCGGAAGCGATCAACGTCGAAGTGCAGTCTTCCTCCGTCGAGCGCGACAAGGCGACCAACGATGTTGTCGTCACCATCGAACTTACACCCGATGGTAAAACCGCCTTCGAGAACTTCACGCAGCGCAATGTCGGACGCAGCATTGAAGTCCGCGTCGGCGAAACGGTGCTTCTGAAGGCGCGACTGGTCGAGAAAATTACCGGCGGCATCATTCGCGCGAGCACGAAGTTCAGCGAAGAAGAAGGCCGCAATGTCTCGGCCCAGCTCAAGCGCGGCACCATGATCACGCTCGAAGACAAGCTCGACTAACCACCCATGATTTCACGGCGCGCGTTTCTTCGCCTGTTCGGCGGCGCCTTCGCGGCTGGCGCGGGTGCGTTCGCTTATGCGTTCATCGAGCCGCGTTATCGGCTTGCGGCTACGACCTACCGTTTTACGCCGCCCGGCTTCGCGAAACTCGACAGGCCGTTGCGGATCGCGGCGCTTGCGGACCTTCACGCCTGCGATCCTTGGATGCCGCTGCCGCGTATCGAAGAGATCGTGCGAACGACGAACGCACTCTCGCCCGATCTCGTCGTGCTGCTTGGCGACTACGTCTCCGGTATTCACCGGTTCGGGACGCGCCCGGTCGCGATTGAGGACTGGACCACCGTGCTGGCAAAACTCGAAGCGCCGCTCGGCAAGTTCGCGGTGCTCGGCAATCACGACTGGTGGGAAGACCCGGAAGGCGTGCGCCAAGGGCTGGAGCACAACGGCATTCCGGTTCTCGAAAACGATGCGCGTAAACTGAAAACGGCGAGGGGTACTGAATTCTGGCTCGCGGGGCTCGGCGATCAGCTCGCGTATGGAAACGCGCGTACCGGCTATCGCGGTGTGCATGACCTACCGAAGACCATGCGGGCGATCAGCGATGACGCGCCTGCGATCTTGCTCGCGCACGAGCCGGATATTTTCCCGGAAGTGCCTGCGCGCATTTCGCTGACCCTTTCCGGGCACACGCATGGCGGGCAGGTGCGCATTCCCGGCATTGGACCGTTACTCGTACCTTCGCGCTATGGCCGGCGTTATGCCTATGGCCATATCGTCGAAAAGAACCGGCACCTCGTGGTGTCAGGCGGGCTCGGCTGCACTTTCCTACCGATCCGTTTTGCCATGCCGCCCGAGATCGTGCTGCTCGAGCTGGGATAATTTGCGGGCAGCTTGGAGCGGGTCTATATGAGCCCCATGACCAAGAGCCCGGCCACGGAACTTAAGGCAAATGCAGGCGCTGCGCGCCCGCTGACCTTTATCGTGCTGCGCGATCATTCGCGCCTGCCTTCGCGCTTTTTCGGCCGGCTGACTGCTTCTATTCAGGCAGCGCTTTAAGCGAGTGTTCGCGCTTTTGCGCGTAATCTTCACTCGCCTTCCAACGATCTAGCCACGAGCCAAACCATGAAACCGCGCACTCTCTACGATAAAATCTGGGACGATCATCTGGTCGATCAGCAGCCGGACGGCACCTGTCTGCTCTATATCGACCGCCATCTGGTGCATGAGGTGACGAGCCCGCAGGCCTTCGAGGGTTTGCGCATGGCTGGCCGCAAAGTGCGCGCGCCGGAAAAGACGCTCGCGGTCGTCGATCACAACATCCAGACCACAGACCGCTCCAAGGGCATCGCGGACCCGGAGTCGCGCACGCAGGTCGAGGCGCTCGCAAATAACGCCAAAGAATTTGGCATCGACTATTTCAACGAGCACGACCGCCGTCAGGGTATCGTGCATATCATCGGGCCGGAGCAGGGCTTCACGCTGCCCGGCACAACCATCGTCTGCGGCGACAGCCACACCTCGACTCATGGTGCGTTCGGCGCGCTCGCGCACGGCATCGGCACCTCGGAAGTCGAGCACGTGTTGGCCACGCAGACGCTGATCCAGAAAAAAGCGAAGAATATGCGCGTGACGGTGGACGGGAAGCTTCCCGAAGGCGTCGGCGCGAAAGACATCATTCTCGCGATCATCGGCGAGATCGGCACCGCCGGCGGCACCGGCAGCGTCATTGAATTCGCTGGCGATTCGATGCGCGCGCTTTCGATGGAAGGCCGCATGACCGTCTGCAACATGACGATCGAAGGCGGCGCACGCGCGGGCCTGATCGCGCCGGACGAGAAGGCTTACGAATATCTCAAGGGCCGTCCGCGTTCGCCCAAGAACGGCCACTGGGATGCAGCGATGCGTTACTGGGAAACGCTCTACTCTGACGACGGCGCGCATTTCGACCGCGAAGTGAAGCTGGACGGCGCGGCGCTGCCGCCGATCGTGTCCTGGGGTACGAGCCCGGAAGATGTCGTCTCGATCAGCGGTGTGGTGCCCGATCCCGCGAAGCTTGCGGAAGAAAATCAGCGCTTAGCCAAGCAGCGCGCACTCGATTACATGGGCTTGAAAGCCGGGACGAAAATCACCGACATCAAGCTCGATAAAATTTTTATCGGCTCCTGCACCAACGGCCGCATCGAAGATCTTCGCGTGGTAGCGAAGATGGTCGACGGCAGACGAGTGCATGACGCGGTGAGCGCGATGATCGTGCCGGGCTCCGGTCTCGTGAAAGCGCAGGCTGAACAGGAAGGTCTCGACAAGATTTTCCTCGCCGCGGGCTTCGAATGGCGCGAGCCGGGCTGCTCGATGTGTCTTGCGATGAACCCGGACAAGCTGAAGCCGGAAGAACGCTGCGCTTCGACCTCGAACCGCAACTTCGAAGGCCGTCAGGGTTACAAAGGACGTACCCACCTTGTTTCGCCTGCGATGGCGGCGGCTGCCGCGATCGAGGGTCACTTCGTCGATGTGCGCTCGTGGCCGAAGCACTGAGCGAAGACAAAATCTGAAATAAAAAAACGGGCGTTCTTTTTAGAGCGCCCGTTTTTTATTTCAGTACCAGCCGTAGCGATATGGCCAGTGATGCCAGTAGTGCGAACGGTAGCGGTAGTACGACATCGCGTAATCGTGCTGGTAAAGCCGCCGCGCATAATGTGGCGTGCCGCCGAAGTATTTATGCGGGTAATAGAGCGGCGGGCGGGCGACGAAACGAAGCGTATTTGCATTCGTGCAGGCGCGGCGCGATGACCAGCGGTAATGATGACAAACGGCGCGCACTTGCGCCGGATGGAACTCGGCGGCGGGTGCGGCAAAGCGCGCGGGGCTCGCGTGTGACGGCGCGACGATCGCGAGGAACGGCAGCAGCACGAGCACTGCATATCGAAACGGTTTCATGCCCCGTTGATAGAGGTTCAAACGCCTCAATGCAAAACAGGCGCTCATTCTGGAGCGCCCGTTTTTTGTTTCTTTTTTTATTTTCTTAGAACCGCGAGTAGATCGGCTCGAACTGCGGTTTCTGTGGCGCGTAATACTGCTGCACCGGCTGATACTGCGGCTGTGCAACGTAGTTGTACTGCGGCTGCGCATATTGCTGCACGTAAGGCTGCGCGTAAGTGTATTGCGGTTGCACATACTGCTGCTGCTGCGTGTAGTAGTAGGTCGTCACCGCATAAGCATAAGGCTGCGCGTAAGCCTGCTGCGGTTGTGCGACGTAAGAATACTGCGGCTGTGCGTAGTTATATTGCGGCTGCGCGTAGTTATAGCGCGGTGCGTAAGCGAGACGGCGCGCATAATTGTAGCGGTATCCGGCGTATTGATTGCGCGCGGAGTAATTGTAGCGCTGCGCATAGTGGAAGCGATGCGCGTGATGATGATGGCGGTTCGCGTGGTGATGGCGATGCGCGTGCCGCTTGTGATCCATCAGATGGCAGTGCTGTCCATGACAGTTCGCGTCAGTGGTATTCTTCTCGACTGAAGGTGCGGCGAGGCCGGCGACACGCGCAACGGCAGGCGTGGCGGAAGCCGAGAGTCCGATTGCGCCTGCTGCAACGAGCGCAAGCATGAAATTTTTCATTGTGGTCGCTTTCCCTGTTAACCAATTCTTGCGCCCAGTATTTCTTCTATGGCGCGCAGGCGAAAGCGAAAGCTGCGGAGATGGTAAAACGGGTGCCCAAACCAAGTCGGTTGAGCGCCCGTTTCAATTTATGCTTCGTGTTTCTTGGTTACCACCACTGACGCGACTGCCAGCGGCGATGATGCCGATGGCCGTAGAAGCGGTGCGGCTGATAATAGAACGGCTGGGCGTGCCAGTGATGGCGATGATGCCAGGTATGATGACGGCGGCAATCCCAACGCGACGACCAGCGATGATGATGGCAGCGCACATCAACTTTGTTCGTGTCCACCGCGGGGGCGGCAGGACCGGCGGCGATACGCGCGCTTGCGGGGGTCGCGGAAACCGCGAAGCCGATCGCAGCGGCGGCAGTAATCGTAAGGACTAGCGCCCTCAACATGGTTTTTCCTCTCGAACTTTGTTTGTGATCCGGACACCGGTACGGATCGAGAAGCGAAGTTTCGCGGATGTCGCCTGAACCTGTTGTGAGATCGCCATTCATGACACGTTCAACAACGTGGCCCGTTTAGGGCTTGAGCTTTGCGTATGTGTGCAAGAGAGTTCCCGGATGAGTCAGGAATACTCCCGAACAAATACGGATTGGGCATCGCTGTCCGCTCCTTCGCTCGAGGATTTCGAACGGCTCGCGGAAGTCGCCTTCGCGCGGCTGCCCGAGCAGTTTCGTGCCTTGTGTAAGGGCGTCGTTATTCATGTCGCCGACTTTGCGGACGAGGACGTTTTGCGGGAGATGGATGCGGAGAGCCCGTTCGAGCTGCTCGGACTGTTTTCTGGCGTTGGGCTCGCACAGGATTCGGCGGTGACGGAATCCGGCCGGCTTCCAAACCAGGTCTATCTCTACCGCCGTCCGATCCTCGACTACTGGGCCGAGCATGAGGAGACCATCGGCGCATTGATCACGCACGTGCTGGTCCACGAGATCGGGCATCATTTCGGAATGTCGGACGAAGACATGGAGCGCATCGAGTCGCTCGCTGACCTCGAAACCCATTAGTGCAGTGCAGCAGAGCTTTGCTGGTTCCACTTAGACCAAAGTGGTACGTCTCCGCGCGTTTTGATTCGCTTTCACGGATTTGATTCGCAAAGGGGAACGCCATGTCACTCACCGTATTAGTGTGGCTCGCTGTAGCGGCCTATGCGTTGCACATCGTCGAGGAGCACATCCTCGGCTGGTACGACTGGGCGCGTAAAACGATGAACATCTCGCTCGGCTGGGAGCAGTATGTCATCACCGAGGTCGCCATCCTCATTCTCGGTCTCACCGCGGCGATGCTCGCGGGGACACCGATAGGGCCGACGCTGATCGTGGCGTTTACGACGCTGCTTCTGGTCAACGTGATTTTCTTTCATGTGTTGCCAATGCTTGCCAATGGCGGAAGATTTTCGCCCGGCGCGATCTCCGGCGTCTTCCTGTTCCTGCCGCTGGCATGGCACGTGTTCAAGACGCAGAACCTCTCGCAGAACGATCTGATCTGGGCCTGCGTGCTCGGCATCCTTCTGATCCTGTGGCCTATGCTGCTTCTGAAGCTCAAGGGCGTGGCTTACTTCTCCGGCGCGCCGGTACGGGCGGGGTCAAAGTCGAAAGCCAAGCGCAGGCGCTAAAAGCCTTCATTTAAAGCCGTTATCGAGGGCCTCCGGCGGAAACGCCGGAGGCCCTTGATCGTCATGGGGGCTATGTGGGACAGGAACGGCCAAATCCGCCCATACGGACAGGACCATGGAAAAATTCACAAGCCTCACGGGCGTCGCAGCGCCCCTCCGGATCATCAATGTCGATACCGACATGATCATTCCGAAGCAGTACCTGAAGACGATCCAGCGCACCGGCCTGGGCAAAGGCCTGTTCTCGGAGATGCGCTATCAAGACGACGGCTCGGACAATCCGGACTTCGTGCTGAACAAGCCCGCCTACAAGAACGCAAAGGTTCTGGTGGCCGGCGATAATTTCGGCTGCGGTTCCTCGCGCGAGCACGCGCCCTGGGCGCTGATGGATTTCGGTATCCGCTGCGTGATCTCGACCTCGTTCGCGGATATTTTCTACAACAACTGTTTCCAGAACGGTCTTCTCCCGATCGTCGTCTCCAAGGACGATCTGGAAAAACTGTTCGACGACGCCGAGCGCGGCGCGAACGCGACGCTTTCGATCGATCTCGAAGCGCAGGAGATCCGCGGGCCCGACGGCGGCGTGATCAAGTTCGATCTCGATCCGTTCAAGAAGCACTGTATGTTGAACGGCCTCGACGGCGTCGGCCTCACCATGGAAAAGCGCGCCAGCATCGACGCGTTCGAAAAGAAGAACGCGGCCGCACGGCCTTGGGCGTAAGCCTCTCTCCTTTTAATTCTGTAAGCGAGTAATCATGCCGACATACAATCTGCTTTTGCTGCCGGGCGACGGCATCGGTCCCGAAGTCATGGCGCAGGCCAAACGCGTGATCGAATGGATCGAGAAGCGCGGACTTGCCACGTTCAATATCGAAGAAGGCCTGGTCGGCGGTGCCGCTTACGACGCGCACGGCAAGGCGATCTCCGAAGATGACATGAAGAAGGCTTTTGCCGCCGACGCCGTGATCTTCGGCGCGGTCGGCGGGCCGAAGTGGGACAAGGTGCCCTACGACGTGCGCCCGGAAGCCGGTCTTCTGCGTCTTCGCAAGGACCTCGCGCTGTTCGCCAATCTTCGTCCTGCGATCTGCTATCCAGCGCTTGCCGACGCGTCGAGCCTGAAGCGCGAACTGGTCGAAAACCTCGACATCGTGATCGTGCGCGAGCTTACAGGTGGCGTCTATTTCGGTGAGCCGAAGACGATCACGGATCTCGGCAACGGCCAGAAGCGCGCGATCGATACGCAAGTGTACGACACCTACGAAATCGAGCGTATCGCGCGTGTCGCCTTCGATCTCGCGAAAGCGCGCAAGAATAAGGTGACCTCCTCGGAAAAGCGCAACGTGATGAAGTCCGGCGTGCTCTGGCACGAGGTCGTCACGCAGGTGCATCAACGCGAATACAAGGATGTCGAATTAGAGCATCAGCTCGCGGACGCACTCGGTATGCAGCTTGTGCGCAATCCGAAGCAGTTCGACGTGATCGTCACCGACAACCTGTTCGGCGATATGCTCTCGGATGTCGCCGCGATGCTCACGGGTTCGCTCGGTATGTTGCCGTCGGCTTCGCTCGGCGAGGTGGATGCGAAGACCAAGAAGCGCCGCGCGCTCTACGAGCCGGTGCACGGTTCGGCGCCGGACATCGCGGGCCGCGGCATGGCAAACCCGATCGCGATGATCGGCTCGCTCGGCATGGCGCTGCGTTATTCGTTCGGCATGGGCAAAGTCGCGGACCAAATCGAGGAAGCGATTTCGAATGTGCTGGCGGCGGGTCACCGCACCGCCGACATTCGCGGCTCGGCCACCAAGATCGTGTCCACGCAGGACATGGGCGACGCGATTCTCGCCGAGCTCGACAAACTCGCGGCTTAATTCATTTCACCAGTACAAACAGAAAACGCCGGGTACTTACCCGGCGTTTTGCGTTTCGGTTCGAAACGAAAATCAGAAATTCGGCAGGTCGAACAAACCCGGCAGCGGGATACGCGAGTGACCCATCGGGTCCGGGCCGAGCGTCGAGTACTGCCAGTTCCGGTCGAAGATATGGGAGTGATAGTTCTTCGAGAGAGGCTTCACCTCGGTGCCGGCATCGAGATAGCTGCGCTTCTTGATGATGACGCGCGGCTGCCGTTCGCGGAGCTGCTGGGCGTCCACCTCATAGGCGGTCGCGGTGAGCAACGAGACACCGGCGAGCAGGGCGAAAAGGGGCGCGAAACGCATGACTTCCTCATTGAAACGTCAAATCTAACAACCTTCTAGCCCGGAACGCGGTTCCCGGCCTAGTGCCCTTAAATCCGAAGTTCGCCTCATTTTGCCGCGCGTTGATAGCGAACTTCGGATTTTAAAAGGGCACTAGAAATATAAATCTCGTGTGGCTTTTGGTTCGCTAGCCCGCAAAAGGATTAGCGGGGACCACATTGCGGGCTGGCGAACCGCCACACGAGTGGCGGAAAGCCACACAAGGGGCCGGATTGAGCCCAAGGTCCTCTGCCCCTAGGTTGGGCCGGAAGCGGAGCGGCCGCTTCGAAGGCGGCAAGGCCAGCGAAAGTGACCCAGAGCAAACTAAAAACTGCGGTTCCCGTTGCCGACATCGACCCCGCGTTCGCCGGCAAAGACCGGCGCGTGGTCGTGATCGGCGAGCAGCCGCTGGTTGCCGAGACGCTGCCCGAGGCGCTCGACGACGACACGACGCCTTCCGACAAATTTTTCATCCGCAACAATGGCAAGAGCCTTGCGGCGGCAGATGATCCTTTGCGCTGGACACTTTCCATCGACGGCGAAGTGAACAACGCGCTCGCGCTTTCGCTCGGCGACATCAAGGAAAAATTCCGGCACGTCACGCAGCGCATGGTGCTCGAGTGCGGCGGCAACGGCCGCGCGTATTTTTCGCCGGAAGCCGAAGGCGTGCAATGGCATCACGGTGGCGCGGGCTGCGCGGAGTGGACCGGCGTGCGGCTGCGCGATGTGTTGCGGGCGGCGGGCCTGAGAGAAACCGCGCGCTTCACCGGGCATTTCGGCGCAGATCCTGCGCTGGATGCCGCGCATCCTTCGCCGCCGATTTCGCGTGGCATTCCGATTGCGAAAGCGATGGATGAGAACACGCTCATCGTGTTCGCGATGAACGGGAAAGACTTGCAGCCGGTACACGGCTTTCCGCTGCGGTTGATCGTGCCGGGATGGGTCGGCTCGGTCTCTCACAAATGGCTCACGCGCATTCTTATCCGGAAAGATCGCCATGACGGCACGCTGATGGACCCGTGGCACTATCGCGTTCCGGCAACGCGTACGATGCACGGCGATAAATTCGACCCGACGAAGTTCGTCGATCTCGAAGCGATGCCGGTACGCTCGATCATCACCTCGCCGGAGGACGGCGCGACGGCGGGGCGCGCGCTCTCCATTCGCGGTGCGGCATGGGCCGGCGACCAGGCCGTGCGTCTGGTCGAGATTTCAAAAGACAAAGGCGTATCGTGGCAGCGTGCTGAACTCGCGCCGCCGAAGAACGCTTACGACTGGACGCGTTTCACTGCGCAGGTTTCGTTCGCCGCGTCCGGCGCGCAGGAAATCTGGTCGCGTGCGACCGACGCCACGGGCAAAGTACAACCGAACGAAGCACAAGGCTGGAATCCACAAGGCTACGGCGCGAATCCAGTTCATCGAATTCGTATTTTCGTAAATTAGCGCGACTGCTCTGTTGCGGCGCATATTGAGCAAGCTGGCCGAAACTCTAGGCTTGGCTCCGGATGGAGTTGCCGTAAGCGCTCCCCCACAAAAAAGAACGCCGGACGCCCCGCCGTGAGCGGAGGCCAGGAGGAAGCCATGACGAAGCGCGAGCGCTCGCTTGAGGAATTGTATCGTGACGATCCGGAGCGCGCGGACGCGTTGCTCTACAACCGCAAGGCCGGAACCTCCCGCCGCGGGTTTATCGGCGGCGCCGGTGTCGCTGCGATGGGCGCGATGGTAGGCGGCGCAATTCCATTCTCGCAGAATATGCCGGCGGGTTTTGTGCCTGCGGCTTTTGCGCAGACCACGCCGCCCGCGGCACCCGAAAAGAAAGGCCCGCAGCTTCTCGATTTTCCCGGCAAGGACAAAGGGCTCGTTGTGCTCGGCGACCGTCCACTGGTCGCGGAAACGCCGGAAGCGCTCTTGGACGACGACACCACGCCGACCGCGAAGTTTTTTATCCGCAACAACGGCAATTCGCCGGCCACGGTCGCGGCACCGGACGCCTGGAAGCTCGCTATCGACGGCGAAGTGAACAAGCCGCTCGAAATCGCGCTTGGCGATCTGAAGAAAAACTATAAGCCACAAACGCTGCGCATGGTCTTGGAGTGCGGCGGCAACGGACGCGGCTTCTTCTCGCCGACCGCGCGCGGCAATCAATGGACTAATGGCGGTGCCGGCTGCGCGGAATGGACCGGCGTTTCGCTCGCCGATGTCCTGAAGACCGCAGGCGTGAAGCCCTCGGGGATCTACACCGCCAACTACGGCGCAGACACCCGCGGGGCGTGCGCATGGCGAAAGCAATGGAGCCGCAGACGCTCTTGGTGTGGGCGATGAACGGAAAACCGCTCGATAACGTGCATGGCGGTCCGCTGCGGCTGATCACGCCGGGCTGGGCCGGTTCGGTTTCGCATAAATGGATCACCAAGATCACGATCCGCGACAAGGAGCATGACGGACCCGGTATGCTCGGCACGAATTACCGGATGCCGATCAACCCGATGATCCCCGGCGCAAAGGAAGACCCGAAGAACTTCCGCATTCTCGAATCGATGCCGGTGCGCTCGATCATCACGGCACCTGCGAACGGTACGAAGTTGGCAGCCGGTACGCGCGAGCTGAAACTTCGCGGTGCAAGCTGGGCCGGCGACCTCGCAGTGAAACAAGTCGAGGTCTCGGTCGATTTCGGGCAGACTTGGGTTCGCGCAAATCTCAATCCGCCGAAGAACAAGTTCGACTGGCAACGCTGGACCGCAAACGTCAAAGTGCCGAGCGACGGCTATTACGAGGTCTGGTCGAAGGCGACCGACGCCAACGGCAAGGCGCAACCCCATGTCGCGGCGAACTGGAATCCGCAAGGCTACGGCTCCAACCCGTTTCACCGGATTGCGGTCTTGATCGGTTGAGGGAATGAAAGTGCAAAAGAATAAGCGGACGGCATTTGCCGTCCGCTCGCTTTTCCCAATTCTGCTTCTAACACTCGCGTTTGCAGGCGTGCAGTCGTTCGCGCAGCAGCCGCAGCCGCAATTCGTGCCGCAGGCGGAAGATCCGGATAGTTATCCGGACGCGCCGGGACGTGACGACGCGTTCTATGCCTGCGCGGGATGCCATGCGTTCCGGCTGGTCGCCAACCAGGGGCTCACGCGTGAGCGCTGGGACGAGACCATCAACTTGATGAGCGAGCGTCACGGTATGCCGAAGTTAGAGGGCAAAGACCGCGAGCTGATCCTGAACTATCTCGCGAAGACCTATCCGCCGAAGGCGGAGCAAAACCGCGGCTTTCAGAACCCGTTCTTGAAGCAGTAATTGGCGGCGCTCGCGATATCGGCGGCGACCAGCACGATCAGCACGGCCACAGTGAAGACCGCGAGCGCGCAGGAGAGCTTCGTCCGCTGGACGCGGCTCAGTGAAGGGCGCTTGGAGGCGGGCGCGGGCTCGGGCTTTCTGAATACCGAAAGCGGTTCCTGCGGCTGCATTTCCGGGCCTCCTTCATGGTCTGCCAGCCCTGCGGGTTCAGAGGCTTGGCGTTGCCATCCTTCTCGCGTAGAACCCGCCGCATTCCGGTTAAAGACAGGAGCAGGCCCGCGTTTTTCGCGGCCAGAGTGAACGATGGGTTATAAGGTTGCCGTAGTCGGTGCGACGGGAAATGTCGGCCGTGAAATTCTGAACATTCTCGCCGAGCGCGGGTTCCCCGCGGATGAGGTCGTGGCGCTTGCGTCACGCCGTTCGCTCGGCACAGAAATTTCCTATGGTGACCGGGTTCTTAAATGCAAGGCGCTGGAACACTACGATTTCAGCGACACCGACATTTGCTTGATGTCTGCGGGCTCTGCGATCTCGAAGGAATATTCGCCGAAGATCGGCGCGGCCGGCTGCGTCGTGATCGATAATTCGTCTTGTTTCCGCTACGATAACGATGTGCCGCTAATCGTGCCGGAAGTGAATCCCGACGCGATCACTGGCTTTACCAAGAAGAACATCATCGCAAACCCGAACTGCTCGACCGCGCAACTCGTGGTCGCGCTGAAGCCGTTGCATGACGCAGCCAAGATCAAGCGCGTGGTGGTCGCGACCTATCAATCGGTGTCGGGCGCGGGCAAAGACGCGATGGACGAACTCTTCAACCAGACGCGCGCGATCTACGTGAACGACTCGGCCGAGCCGGAGAAGTTTCCGAAGCGCATCGCGTTTAACGTCATTCCGCACATCGACGTGTTTATGGAAGATGGCTTCACGAAAGAAGAGTGGAAGATGACGGTCGAGACCAAGAAGATCTTGGATCCTGCGATCGAACTGACTGCGACCTGCGTGCGCGTGCCGGTGTTCGTCGGTCACTCGGAAGCGGTCAACGTCGAATTCGAAAACCCGATCTCTGCCGATCAGGCACGCGATATCCTGCGCGAAGCGCCGGGGATTCTCGTGATCGATAAGCGCGAGCCGGGCGGTTACATCACACCGTTCGAAGCGACCGGCGAGGACGCGACCTATATTTCGCGCATCCGCGAGGACAAGACCGTGAAGAACGGTCTCGCGTTCTGGTGTGTGTCGGACAATCTGCGCAAGGGCGCGGCGCTGAACGCGATCCAGATCGCGGAAGTGCTCGTGAACCGCAAGCTGGTGCAGCCGAAGAAGAAGGCGGCGTAGGCTTCGCTAGATAGAAATAAGAAAATGGCCGGGCTCTCAAGTCGGCTATAGCCGACTTGAGCATTTAAATATGCCGATGTCGGGTAAACCCGACATCGGTCCCGGCCATTTTTTTTGTTTAGAATCTCGGCGCTGCAATCGCCGCCGCGTGTTCGGCTTTCGCGACCGGCAAGAAGTTCTTTGATTGCTCGTCGTAAACGAGCAGATCGCCCGCTGCGACGCCGAAATAAGCGCCGTGTAGTTTCAGCTTGCCGCGTCCGACGAGAATGTTGACGCAAGGAAAGGTCATCAGGTTCTGCATCGTGAGTACGACGGACGCTTTTTCGAGCCGCGTGAGATAATCGCGCTCGCTTTCGTTGTGCGCGCGGCGCGCCATACTGGCGACCGCGGGCTCGATCAGCTTCATCCAGTTGCCGATGAAGTCGCCGGGCGAGAGCGGCTCGATATTATTGGCGTGGGCTGCGATGCCGCCGCATTGCGCGTGGCCGAGCACGACGATGTGCTTTACGCGCAGCGCCTGCACCGCGAATTCGAGCGAGGCGGAAACAGCGCGGGTCGCGCCGTCCGGCGAATATGGCGGCACCAGATTGGCGACATTACGCGCGACAAAAAGTTCGCCGGGTGCGGCGTCGAAAATAGCTTCCGGAGACACGCGGCTGTCGCAGCAGCCGATCACCATGATTTCGGGTTTCTGGCCGCGAGACGCCAGTTCCTTGAAGCGGTGCTGCTCTTCGGGCAGCCGGTTGGTCAGGAAATTGCGGTAGCCTTCGGAGAGCCGTTCGGGAAAATCCACGCGATCTGTTCCTCGTGACCGGATTTCTACGAAAGAAAGCACCTGTGCCGCCGCGTCAAGGGCTTGGCATACATGATGCACGGAGGCTAGGAGAATGGCTCATTTGTCGAGGGGTACTGTCTATGCCGTCGTCCATTCGCCCGCGCCGTAGCGTTCTTTATATGCCGGGGTCGAATGCCCGTGCGCTGGAGAAGGCGCGGACGCTTCCTGCCGACGCCCTCATTCTCGATCTCGAAGATGCGGTCGCCCCCGATGCGAAAGAAACTGCGCGCGAGCAGGTGATCGCGGCGGTCAAGGCAGGCGGCTACGGCAAGCGCGAAATTGCGATCCGCGTGAATGCGTTTTCGACGCCGTGGGGCATGGACGATTTCAGGGCGGCGGCGGACGCAAATCCGGATGCCATTCTGGTGCCCAAGATTTCTTCCGCCGACGATATGAACGACATTGCACGCGCGCTGGCGCAGGTCGGATCCGGCGGACGCACCCGCATCTGGGTCATGATCGAGACAGCATTGTCTGCCTTCCGGCTCCAGGAGATCGCCGCGAGCGCGAAGAACGACAAGACGCGGCTTTCGGTTTTCATTCTCGGCACCAACGATTACGCGAAAGAAACGCGGGCCAAAATCACGCGTGGGCGCGCGGGCCTGATCCCGTTTCTTGCAAATACGGTAGCAGCGGCGCGTGCCTACGGCATCGAAGTGATCGACGGCGTCTATAACGACATCGCCAACATCGACGGATTGAAGGAAGAAGCCGAGCAGGCGCGCGATCTCGGCTTCGACGGCAAGACTATCATTCACCCGAGCCATATCGCGCCTTGCAACGAAGCCTTCTCCCCCAGCGAGGAAGAAGTTGTGACCGCGCGCAAGGTGGTCAGCGCCTTCGATCAGCCGGAAGCCAGCGGCAAAGGCGTGTTGCAAATCGACGGCCGGATGTATGAAATACTTCACGCGGAAATCGCGAAACGCACGGTCGCGGTCGCGGACGCGATCAAGGCACGGGAAGCCGCGCAATGAACCCGGTTGTGACGAAGGCCAAGACCACGGCAGGAAATTTCTTTGAAGATTTTTCGCTCGGTCAGGTCATCCATCACGCGACCCCGCGCACCATCACCTCCGGCGACGTGTCGCTCTATGGTGCGCTTTACGGCACGCGCTTTGCCGTGCAGTCAGCGGAGAGTTTCGCAAAAGCGATCGGCTACAGCCAAGCTCCGGTCGACGATCTTCTCGTTTTCCATGTCGTGTTCGGCAAAACGGTGCCGGACATTTCGCTGAACGCGGTCGCAAATCTTGGCTATGCCGCCTGCCGTTTTCTCGCGCCCGTCTATCCCGGCGACACGCTGACGGCGGTGTCCGAAGTGATCGGGTTGCGCGAGAACGCGAACAAGACCTCCGGCGTCGTCTATGTGCGCTCCACGGGCTTCAACCAGAACGGCGTCGAGGTGCTCGATTACGTGCGCTGGGTCATGGTGCGAAAGCGCGACGAGCATGGTGCTACGCCCGAAGCGGTCGTGCCGAAACTGCCTTCCGCGATATCGGCTGACCAGCTCGGCAGCGGCCTGCCCCCGATTCATGTTCGCGAATACAACTTCCGGCTTGCCGGCAGCGAACACCGCTTCGAGGATTACGCGCCGGGCGAGCGCATCGATCATGTGGATGGCATGACTGTAGAAGATGCCGAGCAGCAGATCGCGACCCGGCTCTATCAGAACACGGCGAAAGTTCACTTCAACAATTTCGCGCAGAAGTCGGATCGTTTCGGCAAGCGCCTGATTTACGGCGGTCATGTGATTTCGCTGGCGCGGGCGCTTTCCTTCAACGGGCTTGCGAACGCTTTTCATATTGCCGCGATCAATGGCGGCCGTCATGTCGCACCGCTGTTCGCAGGCGATACGGTGTTCGCGTGGACGGAGGTCCTGGATGCGCAGGAACTTCCCGGCCGCAAGGACGCAGGCGCGCTGCGGCTACGCACCATTGCGACCAAGGATCGTCCCTGCGCCGACCATCCCTACAAGAATGGCGATGAATACGAGACGGGCGTGATCCTCGATCTCGATTACTGGGTATTGATCCCAAGGTAATCGTCATGCCCGGCTTCATGCCGGGCATCCACGCCTTTCAGAATTTCAGCGCTGTAAAGACGTGGATGGCCGGGACAAGCCCGGCCATGACAAAAGAAAATTATTCTTCCTGTGCGCGAAGGTGGGTCACGAGTTCGCGCGCGAACGTCGGCAACTCGTCGAGTTTGCGCACGCAAATCGTGAGATCGCGCTCCGCCCAACCGTCGCTGAGCGAAACAGAAGTTACCGCCATTGAAAGGGCCGCGCGCCGCGCGGTGGTTTCCGGCACGATGCCGATACCGACGTTGCGCTCGACCATGCGGCAGACCGCGTCGAAACTCCTGAGCTGAATGCGGAGCCGCAGCGGCCGCCCGATCCGCGCGGCCTTGTCGGCAAGAAAGCGCTGCAACGCTGAGGCGCGATCGAGTCCGACGAAATCGTGGTCCAGCACCTGTGCGAGCGAAACGGCGGAACGCACCGCGAGCGGATGATCGTGCGCGACCACCAGCACGAAGCGGTCGCGGCGGAAGGGGTAGGTCTCTAACGAGCCGGAATCGACCGTGCCCGCGACAATGCCGAGGTCGGCGACGCCCTCTGCGATCAGGCTCACGATTTCGTCGGACAACCGCTCTTCGAGATCGACGCTGACCTTGGGGTTGGCGGCGAGAAACGAGGCCAGCGCCTCCGGGAGAAACTCGGTCAGCGCGTTGGTATTCGAGAGTACCTTGATCTGGCCGGCCTGGCCGCCCGCGAATACGCCAAGCTCCTCGCGCAGCTTCTCGGCCTGCTGCAGCATCGAGCGGGCATGGGCGAGCAGGATGCGCCCGGCCTGTGTCGGCGCCACGCCCTGCCGGCTGCGGGTAAGCAAAGGGGCGCCGAGGGCCTCCTCCATGTTGCGGATGCGCGTCGAGGCTGCGGCAAGCGCCAGATTGGCCCGCTCCGCGCCATGGGTGATGGAGCCCGCGTCGATGACGTGGCGAAACAGGCTGAGGTCTGAAAGGTCGAATCGCACAGGATTATCCTGAACCCGTGGATTGGCGTGGTATGCCAATCCTTCGCTTTTCACGAAGGAATACTACGCCAAATAAGGCTTGTGGGGAAGGTTGTGCGGATTATGTTTCGCAGAACACGAAGTCAGAGCCGCTCCAAACTATGTGGATTGCCCGGACTTCCGATTGCAGCGCCAGCAATCGCGGCCAATTCTCCGGCGCTCACGACAGAGAACCAGCGATGACCGATACACCGGCGCGCCCGCGCCCCACTTCGCCGCATCTGACGATCTACCGGATGACCTGGACGATGGTGATGTCCATCGTCCACCGCATCACGGGGTCGGCGCTCTATTTCGGAACGCTGTTGCTGGTGTGGTGGCTGGTCGCCGCCGCGAGCGGTGCGAAATATTTTGACACCGCCAACGCCTTCTTCGGCTCGTGGTTCGGACAGTTCATCCTGCTCGGCTACACGTGGGCGCTCATCCACCATATGCTCGGCGGCATCCGCCATTTCATCTGGGACACCGGCCGCGGCTATGGCCCGGAGCGGCAGGCGTTGGCGCGTATGACGCTGGTCGGCTCGGTCTCGATCACCATTCTCCTGTGGGCGCTTGCCTTGGTGCTGAGGAGCTGACGATGCGCACGCCGCTTTCCCGCATTCGCGGCCTTGGCGCCGCACATCACGGCACCGAGCACTTCTGGCTGCAGCGGCTGACCGCTGCCGCGAACGTGTTCTTGCTGGTTGTCCTGATCGGCATCGTGGTGACCCTTGTCGGCCGCAGCCATGCGACCGTGCTGGCCACGCTTTCCAAGCCGCTGGTTTCCGTGCTTCTGGTCGCCGCCGTGATCTCGGTCGCGATCCATATGCGGCTCGGTATGCAGATCATCATCGAAGACTACGTGCATTCGGAGTTCCGCAAAGTCGTGCTCCTGATGCTGAACACCTTCTTCGCGTGGGGCATCGGGCTTTGCAGCATCTACGCCGTTCTCATGATTTCCTTCGGGACATAAAAACGCATGACCGCCATTGATGGACGCGCCTATCCGATCACCGAGCATCTCTACGACGTCGTCGTCGTTGGCGCGGGCGGCGCGGGTCTGCGCGCGGTCGTCGGCTGCGCCGAAGCGGGGCTGAAAACGGCCTGTATCAGCAAGGTTTTCCCGACGCGCTCGCATACGGTCGCGGCGCAAGGCGGCATCTCGGCGGCACTCGGTAACATGGGCGAGGACGACTGGCGCTGGCATATGTACGACACCGTGAAGGGGTCGGACTGGTTAGGGGATCAGGACGCAATCGAATATATCTGCC
>LNEZ01000099.1 GCA_001464215.1 Rhizobiales bacterium Ga0077548
GCATCGGCGTACATTTCCGTGTCGATGTCGACCGCCGCATCAATGGCGCGGCCCGCGTCGGCGCGCACCGCACCTCGATGCTTCAAGACGTGGATAAGGGCCGCCCGATCGAGCTCGATGCGCTGCTGACTTCGGTGCAGGAGCTTGGGCGTCTGGCTGAAGTGGACACGCCTCACATCGATGCGGTGCTGGCACTTACCCAGCAAATGGGCCGCGTCTCCGGGATCTATCCAACCTTCCCCGAAGAAAAGGCTTCCACACAGGACGAGCGGGTCGATTAACCTTCAAAACGCCCGTGAAATTAATTTCGCGGGCGTCATTGAATTGTCGCAAACCCCGCCTATATAGCTCGCATCGGACTTCGAAGAGCGAAGCCCCCTTCACCACGGATGTACTGGGAAGCGGGAATTAGCGACGACGCGAAGACTGGTTGGCCCGCCCGGTAGCAATGCCCGGCGGGTTTCGCTTTTCTACTTTACTCGTCATGGCCGGGCTTGACCCGGCCATCCATGAAAACTCTCCGCTTGTCGTAAGGCTATATGGATCACCGGGTCTCGCACCGGTAAGCCGCGCTGAAGCGCGGGCCGGTGCGGCCCGGTGATGACGAGGTGTAGGTTTCTAGTTTGACTTCGGCAGCGCGCCAAGCTGCGTAAGCAGCGCCTTTGCAATCGTCGTGCGAGCGCTAACGTGCTTTTCCTCGTTGGGGTCGAGATTGAGCGCGAAGATATAAGTGTCCTCCCCCCGCTCCACCCAGCCGACAAACCAGCCAATCTTGTCGTCGCCAGACGGAATCCATCCGGTCTTGCCGCGCAGCGTGGCGTTGCCGATTTTTTCCAGGAACATCATCTCTTTGACGATCTCGGCGTTCTTAGGGTTCACCGGCAGTTTGCCGATATAAAAGCGCTCGAGAAATTCGACCTCCTGCAGCGCGGAAATTCGCAGCTTGCCGTCCAGCCAGAACGAGTCTTCGTTGCCGCCGATGTTGCGGTTGCCGTAACCGAACTGCGAAACATAAACGCGCATCCGCGTACCGGTGATCTCGCGCGCGATTGCCTGAAATACCCAGACCGCCGACGCCCTGAAGGCCGTCGCAGGCGTGTGATCTTTATTCCACGCCTCGATTTCGCGCTTGGTCCCGTCCCATTTGAAAACCGGATGGTTCGCTTCCTTGATGACGCCGGTCTCGATCGCAATCAGTGCATTCGGAATCTTGAAGGTAGAAGCCGGCAGGAACGCTTTCGTATGCCGCTCGCTGTTTACGACCGTGATGCGGTTCTTCTTCATATCCAGCATCACGAAGGTGCCGTCGGTGCCGATCTCCTTGAACGCCTTTTGGAGTTCTTCGCGCACGACAGTTTGCCGTTCCGGCATCTGCGCTATCGCAGGCAAAGCGAGGATGAGTGCGAGAAAGGACAGCAGAAATTTCATTGGAACCGATCTTGATGATTCAGATGGCGAAAGTCCGGCACGTCACTTGTCGCATTGCGCTTCGACGACTTCGCAAGCCGCTCCGCCCACCTTGCAACGCCCGAGCGCACGCGCACGCGCCGTCTTCTCGTCCTTGAAGATCGCCCAGCCGGCCCACTGGCCTTTCGCATCGAGCGCGACCGCGATGCAGCTTTTCTTGAATGCCTCGATCGCCTTGCACCGCGCCGGAAGAATTTTGATCTTTTTCTCTTTCGCGGCCTCCTGGTTTTTCTTCACCGCTTCCTGGCAGGCCGTCATCGCTTCCTTGCGTGCGTCTTCGGCCTTTTCCGCGTTGACGTGTACGCCGTAGGAAAACCCTTTGCTCAAGCCATCGTCGGGGATAGCGACCGCAAGCGCACCCTCTCCGCGCGCCGGAACCGCTAACAAAAGCATGAACGCAGCAATCAACAACACCCGCTTCATTTTCATTTCAAACACTGCGTCACTGATCGCACTCGACATTGTGCGGCTTACACTGTTTCGCGCCGCCTTCCGCGCATTTTGCGACGGCATTGGCGGCTGCCTGCTGCGACGTATCTCCGAGCGCCCAACCGGCCGCGCGCTCTACCGTATCGAAAGCGACCGCGACGCATCGCCCGCGAAACGAAGAAACGATCCGGCAGCGATCCAGCGGAACGCCATAGACCTTCGCCTGCTCGCGGCATCCCTCAAGTGCGAGCTTCTCCGCTTCGCTGGCGCTCGAGTTGCGGACATGAAGCGTATAGGCATACCCATTTCTTGGACCGCCTTCGGCAACGCCGACTGCGAGCGCGCCCTCCGCATGAACCGGAGAACTGAGGATCGATGCCAGAAAAACAGGCGCCAGAATCGTCTTCTTCATCGAGTGCTCCATCGCGTTACGAAGGCTTCGCCACAGCTCTCTTGTTGAACTGCCAGATCGCAATCGCAATCCCGAGTGCGGAAACGCCGCCGAGCAGGATCGCGAGCGGATTGGGTCCGAGCCGCTCGAAGAACTGCGTATAGAAATGAATGGCGCCGAAAACCGCGCAGACGTTCACGACCCAGCGGCGGTCGTTCTTCATTGCCCAGACCGCGAAAGCGATCAGCGCAAGCGCCCAGCCGATCACGAAGTAAAGGCGCGGAATGAAGATGACGTTCTCCTTCGCGCGGCCGAACAACGGCGATAGCTGCTCCAGCCGGTCGCCCCAGAGCGAACCGATCCAGAACCCGAAATTGACCAAGAGGATCGAAACCCGCGCTGCCATCAGCGAAAGCCGTTCATAAGCAGCGCTCACCATGAGCGAGATCTGGTAGGCCGCAAGCGTGATCAGGCTGAACGCGATGATAGTGAGCGTTGGCTCCTTGATGCCGAGAAAATAGCTCGCGTGAAAGTAACCGGTGCGTGCGCCGAGTACGGACGATAGCGCCATGATCGCAAGCGCCATCAGAAGCCCGCTTTTCGCGATGATAGCGGCAATCGCAAATCCGATGGCGCAGCCGAGAAAGGCCCAGATCGATCCTTCGGTCATGTAGACGATGCCGCCACCGAGACCGAGCGCGCCGAGGATGATGCAGATGTTGCCCAGCACGCCCCACTCGAGCGGCGAGCGGTGCAGGATCAGAAGGCCGATCCCGAGTACGATCGCGCCGAGAATGATGCCGGTCATCGCATCGGGCACCAGCGCAATCGCACCGACCGCGACCGCAATCACGCCGAAACCGATCAGAATGTTGAAGGCAAGCGAGCCGGTCGATTTCATCGACAATCGTCTGAGCTTGTCCGCTTCCGCCTGCGTGATCTCCCCGTCCTGAAGCAACTGCGAAAGATCGAGTACGACTTTCATTGGAATCCCCCAGCTTATTACCCGGCGGCTTCATAGCATAGGGGCAAATGCCGGGGTATCGTCCCCCGTGACAACTTCGTACCGCTCCGGAGATGCCAGATGAATGCAGAAGCCCCGGCCGTGAACGGCCATCCGCGCATGATCCTGATGCTCGAGGGCTTCGCGCTTTTCGTTCTCTGCATCCTTATCTATGCGACGCTTGGTTATTCTTGGTGGCTGTTCGCGGCGCTGATCCTCGCCCCCGACCTTGGCATGGCCGGCTATCTGCGGAGCGCGAAGCTGGGCGCGCTGCTCTATAACGCCCTGCATTTTACCGCCTTGCCGATCGCCGTCGGCGTCGGGGGTTATTTGTGGCCGGAGCCCTTGGCAGTTTCGATCGCGCTGATCTGGCTTGCGCATATCGGCATGGATCGGATGCTCAGCTACGGACTGAAATACGAGACGGGATTCGCCGACACGCATCTCGGCCGCATCGGAAAAGCTAACGCGAGCTAGCGCCGAAGCAGCGCGAGCATTTTCGCAGCCGCGCTGAATTCGGCGTGACGCGCGGCAAACCTGCGCTGCGCCTCCGCGTCCTCGCCCCATTGACTGATATTCCACTGCTCGTCGACGTGCGCCGCATTCCAGGCCACGTCGCCGCTAATCGCGCCATCGGCAAGCGCAAGCGCGATCAGTGCCGAGCCGCCGATATTGGTCACGCTTGCGACAGCCGCTAGCGCAAAAGGCCTCGACAACGTATCCACCCTCGCGCGAACGGCGGCGAGCGCTTGGTTCGATTGCGAGACGTGAACGATACCTTCCGCAAGTGAGAAGCGCGCATTCAGCTTCGCCGCCGCCCAGTCGAGTATGGGATTCCAGCGCTCGTTCTGTAAGGCGACCAGCCCCGGCGGATTATCCGCGCGATAGAACACAAGATCAGTCCCCGCATACTGCACAATCTCATCAATCACCGGCTGCGGCGCGCTGGCGATGGCGTCGATTGCAAGATTGGCAAGTCGCGTCAGCGGTAACTGAACCGGGTCGATATTGCCCTCGATCGCATTCCACTCGGCTGCAACAGCCATGGCGAGTGCCGCATTCGGCAAGGCAAGTGAATTTCGCGCGGGTGTCTTCGCGGACTTTCCGTCGAGCAGAATCGCAAAATGTCCCGCAGTATTTTCTACGGCCGCTTCTTTATAAAATCGCTTCGGCAATGGCGTTCGCATCGCGGCTTGCGCGCGGCGCATCGGATTGTCGTCCTCGCTCATTCTTCCGGCGCGTCCACGATGGGATCATAGGCCTTGGCGTCGAGACCCAGAAGATTCCACGACTGCTGCATATGCTGCGGCAGCGGCGCCGTGACATCGATCACGCCCTCGCCTTTCGGATGCGGGATCACGAGACGGCGCGCAAGCAGATGCAACCGGTTTTGAATACCACCCGGAAATTCCCAATTCTCGATCGAGAAATATTTCGGATCGCCAACAATGGGATTTCCGATATGCGCGGTATGCGCACGAAGCTGATGCGTGCGGCCGGTGACGGGTTTGAGCGAAATCCACGAAACTTTCTGCGCCGCCTGATCGATCACGGCATAGTATGTGACGGCGTGGCTCGCTTCCTCATCGCCATGATCGGCGACGCGCATCAGCTCGCCGCCTTCGCCGGCACCTTTGGCAAGATAGGTCGAGATCCGGCCCTGCCTCGGCTTCGGCACGCCCGCGACCAGCGCCCAGTAGATTTTACGCGCCGAGCGCGAACGAAACGTCTTCGCGAGCGTCGCCGCCCGCAGGTGTCCTTATCGATGCGATGCACGAGCCGCGGTTTCTGCCCGTCTTTGCCGCGAAGCGCCTCTAGCATCCCATCGATGTGCCGCGTCGTGCCTGACCCGCCCTGCACCGCGATGCCGAACGGCTTGTTCAGCACCATGACTTCGCGGTCTTCGTAAAGCGTGATCGACTTGATGAAGGCGGCGTCGGATTTCGCATCGCCCATCTTCGAGGGCGCTCTCGCGGAAGTCCCGACGCGGGATGCTTCCGTGCCTAGGTTGTTCGCGTTTTCCGTTCGCGTGAGCGGCGGCACGCGCACCGCCATGCCGGGTTCTAACTTCGTGCTTGTTTTCGCCCGCCCACCATCGACGCGTACTTGCCCCGTGCGCAGCAACTTCTGCAAATGCGAGTGCGACAATTCCGGAAAATGCGCCTTGAACCAGCGGTCCAGTCGCATCCCCTCTTCGTCGGGTTTTATCTTGCGGGTCTGGACCGGCATCACGTCACGCGAGCGAACGCACGAGCCAGAGACCGGCAAAGATCGCAAGCAGTGAAAGCCCGACCGAACCCAGGACATACCAGACGGCGGCCATAATCTCGCCGCGCTCGAACAGAAGCGCGAAGTCTAACGAGAACGCCGAGAAGGTGGTGAAGCCTCCGAGAATTCCGGTGGTCAGAAACAGCCGCAGCGATTGCGAGGCTGCGTCGTTGCGGAATGCGAACCAGGCCGCGGCGATCCCGATCAAGAACGAGCCGATGATGTTGATCGCAAACGTGCCCCACGGAAACTCCGTGCCAAGCAGACGCGCGGCACCGATATTCATACCGTGACGCAATCCGGCGCCGATGCCGCCGCCGGCGATGACTAGAAAAAGCGCATACATTTGAGTCGCTTGGGTTGGAATTCTGCCGGAACCTAATGCCCACAGCACGCGTTAGCAATGTTGGGAACCAGTCCATTTTCGCGAAGGAATAGACGCATAATGCGCTCGCGGCTTGCCTTTCTGCTTTCATTTATGGCGCTGGCCTTGAGCGCCAGCCTGGCTCACGCACAGTCCACGGGTGCAACTGCGCCTCCGGTCGCGGCGACACCTGCGCCACAGATTTCCGCGGAGCAGGAAAACAAGATTAGGGATTCGGTGAAGAACGCCAAAGTGGATCACGTGGCGAAGCTCCCAATTCCTCTCACCGTCGGCGCCGAGGTGCCGCGCAACCTTCACTTCTACCCCTTCCCGAAGGAAGTCGCTGAAATCGCTCCCGAATATGGCAGCTATTTCTATGTCGTGGCGGCGGAGAAGATCGTGGTCATTGATCCCCTGAGCTACCGCATTGTCGCGATTTTGCCCGTTTGAGGGGAAATCATCCGCTCAGGAACTGCGCATGAGTCAGCGCGTTTATATCGTTGGGGCGGCTGAATGAAAGAGCCAGCAATGCGGCAAGTATTGATCAGCATGACCGTGGTCACCGTCTTCGCCTTCGGCATGAGTGCGTCGATGGCGCAGATCAGGCAGGACCCCGGCTCGATCAAGGTAGCGCCACCGCCGCAATCCGGCCCCGCGATCCAGACGCAGCCGGCGCCAACCCCCAATCTGAATACCTCGAAAAATCCTTACGAACAGAAGAAGTATATGGAGACGCCGACGCCGCCGAAGAAGTAGCTACTTCTTCTCGTCTCTGCGCTTGGCCCAATACTCCATGCGCTTCTTGAGCTCGCGCTCGAAGCCCCGCTCCACCGGATGATAGAATTCCTGACGGCCTAGTTTTTCCGGGAAATAATCCTGCCCGGAGAATGCGCCGTCGGCTTCGTGGTCGTATTCGTAACCTTCCGAATATCCTTCTTCTTTCATGAGCTTCGTCGGCGCATTCAGGATGTGTTTCGGTGGCACCAGCGAACCCGCTTCTTTAGCGGTGCGCATAGCACTCTTGTACGCAACATAAGCTGCGTTCGATTTCGGCGCGGTAGCCAGATAAATCACCGCTTGCGCGATCGCGAGTTCGCCTTCCGGGCTCCCGAGAAAATCGTAGGCGTCTTTCGCTGCATTCGCGATCGCGAGCGCCTGCGGGTCGGCAAGCCCGATATCCTCGACTGCCATGCGCACCACGCGGCGCGCGATATAAAGCGGGTTCTCGCCTGCATCCAGCATTCGCGCGAGATAATAAAGCGCGGCATCAGCATCCGATCCGCGCACGCTTTTATGTAGCGCGGAAATCAGATTGTAATGGCCGTCCTGCGACTTGTCGTAGATCGGCGCGCGGCGCTGCACGATTTCCTGCAAACGTTCTGAATTAAAGACCTCCCCCTTGCGCGCGGCGCGCCAGACTTCCTCGGCAAGCGTGAGGGACGCGCGGCCATCGCCGTCCGCCATGCGGATCAGCGTCATGCGCGCCTCCTCGTCGAGCGGCAGCTTTCTCGCCTCGACTTCTTCAGCACGCGTGAGCAATTCGCCGATCGCCTCCTCGTCGAGCGACTTGAACACGAGCACCCGCGCGCGGGAAAGAAGCGCGGCATTCAGTTCGAAAGACGGATTCTCGGTTGTCGCACCGGCCAGCGTGATCGTGCCGTCTTCCATCACCGGCAGGAAGGAATCTTGCTGCGCGCGATTGAAGCGGTGGATTTCATCCACGAACAAGAGCGTGCCCTTCCCTATATCCCGGCGGGCCCGTGCGGCGTCGAAGAATTTTTTCAATTCCGCAACCCCGGAAAAAATCGCAGACACCTGCTCGAAGTGCAGATCGGTTTCGCTTGCAAGCAGCCGCGCAACCGTGGTCTTGCCGGTACCCGGCGGTCCCCAGAATATGAGGGAACCGAGCGAACGCGACTCCAGCATTCTGGTCAGCGCGCCGTCCGGCCCGATCAGCGCCTTCTGTCCGACAACTTCCGAGAGCGTGCGCGGACGCAGCTTATCGGCAAGCGGACGCGGCGCGTCGTCCGCGAAACCCGCCGCCTCAAAAAGCGAAGAGGAGGCGCTCATGGTGCGCTTTGCACTCATCCGCGCAGCACGACGTTACGCTTCTGCCCGCCGCGCGAGATCGTGAGGCGCCATTCCTTGGCCTCCTGCCTCGCGGCACGCTCGAGATCGCCGGTACTCTCGATCCGCGCACCGTTCACTTCTAGAATGATGTCCCCGGGACGAAGCCCGACGCGCTGCGCAGTTGAACCATCTGCGATATTGATGACGACGACACCCTCCGCGCTACCTGGGTCAGCGCGCAGGCGATTTGCGATCTCGGCGGTGAAGTTCGAGACACGCGCACCCTCGAACGGCGAACGCGCGGAAATCTGGATTTCATCAGCCTGCCGCTCAGGTGCCGCTTCCAGCTTAATCGTGAGCGAAGTGCTTTTACCGTTGCGCTCGATCGAGAGCGTTGCAGTACTGCCGATGGTCTTCAGCGCATAGCGATAGTTCAGCGACGCCGGATCGTCGACCGCGACCCCGTCCACTTCGAGGATGACGTCGCCCGCGCGTAACCCTGCCTTCGCCGCCGGGCTGTTCGGCGTGATGCTCGCGACTAGTGAGCCTGCCGGCCGCTTAAGATTAAGGCTCTCCGCGATCTCAGCCGTTACCGGTTGCAGGCGCGCACCGAAAAAAGGACGCGCGACGAGCTTATTGCCCGCAAGTGCCGACGCAATCACGACCTTGACCATGTTGGTCGGGATCGCAAAGCCGATGCCGTGCGAGCCGCCCGAACGCGAGAAAATCGCAGTATTGATGCCGATCAAACGGCCGTTGATATCGACCAGCGCGCCGCCCGAGTTGCCTGGATTGATCGCGGCGTCGGTCTGGATGAAGAACTGAAAGTCGGTGATGCCGACGCGGGTTCGCGCGGTCGCGGACACGATGCCCTGCGTCACGGTTTGGCCGACGCCAAACGGATCGCCCATCGCAAGCACGAGGTCGCCCACCTCCACTTCGTCGGAGTCGGCGATTTCAATCGGCGCGAATTTTTCCTTGCTACGCTGGATGCGGAGCACCGCAAGATCTGAACGCGGGTCGCGCAACACGACTTCTGCCTCGAATTCACGGCGGTCAGCAAGCGCGATGCGGATTTCGGTGGCTCCCTCGATCACGTGATGGTTGGTGATGACAAGTCCGCTCTCGTGAACGATGACGCCGGAACCGAGCGAGCGCTGCACGCGCTCCATCGGCATTCCCTGCGAAGGCGCGCCGCCAAAAAATTTGCGGAAGAACTCGTCGTCCATGAACGGATTATTGGGCCGTTGCGTCCCGCGCTTCAGCGCATAGACGTTGACGACCGCGGGCGCCGCCTTCTTCACGGTCGCGGAAAAACTCAACGCGATCTCGCCGCGGCTGACCGGCACTTGCCGCTGCGCGTGTGCGGCTTCCGTGCAAAGTAGAATTACGGAGAACAACGCGAGAGAGAACGAGCCTAACTTCGTCATCGCTTTACCTTTGGCTGCGGCATCCGCGCACACAACGCGCAACACGCTGTTATTGACGTGCCCTTTATATCACACGAGCGAACCGCGAGCGGCTTGTCACTGAATTGGGGCGAAACCGTTACAAACGCTTCCTAGCGTATTCCCTGCAAAGCCGAAAACCGGCTGGATTTGCAAAGCGTTCGGTAGGGCGATCGGGGGCATCGGGGCACTGCCCTTCTCCCAAGGGGTCAAGTCGAGCGTCCAAGAACTTGAAGAGAGAAAACGCTGCGGACGAATGCGTTCGCAGCGAACGCGCGGACTTGCGCCGGTTGGTCCTCGCCAACAGGGGTTAAAAATGAAAGCGAAGACTTGCAGCACAAAGACTTGGAGCATTCCGGCGGCCATGCTTGCCGCGGTACTGCTCGCAGGCACCGCGACCGCGCAGGAAACTGCACCGACGAAAGAACAACTGGAAGCGATGAAGCAGCAGCTCATCCAGTTGCAGAAGAAGGTCGACTCGCTGCAAGGCCGAGTCACCCATCAGGAAGAGCGCTCGGTAGCGGTTTCTGCCGCTGACGTTGCCGCGATCAAGGCGAAGAAGAAAGGCCCTGCGGGACCTATCCTCGATATGACCTCGGGCAATCGTCCCGGCATCTGCACCTTCGACAAATACAACTGCGTTTACCTGACCGGTCGCTTCCATCTTGATCTCGCGGCCTACAGCTACGATCCGTCGTCGGCGCTCACCGCGCCCCAGAATCCGCATAACGGATTTAACGCCCGCCGCGCCCGCATCGGCTTCGTCGGTAATTTCGCGCGCGACTGGCACTGGACCTTGATCGGAGAATTCGGCGGCTCGCAGGACGGCGCGGCACAACTAAACAACGCGTTCATTCAGTATCGCGGGTTCGGAAACACCTGGATCGAAGCGGGCTACATGGACGTGCCCTATACGCTCGACGAGCAGGTAGGCTCGAACAACATTCTTTTCATGGAGCGTGCTACGGCGCAAACTCTCGCCGTTGACATCGCGGCAGGCGACAACCGCTCGGCCTTCGGCGTTCGCACCTTCGGGAAGAACTACTGGCTCGGCAGCTATATCACCGGACCCGTTGTTGGAGCCGATCACACGCAACGCGCAGCCGTCGGCGTTACCGCTCGCGCGGCCTTCGTGCCGGTCCGCAACGAGAACTTCACCTTCCTCATCGAAGGCGACTATCAGGGCCTGATCACGCCACAGACCGACGCAACACTTCGTCTGCGCGACCGCATCGAAGTGCGCGTCGATCCGGGCGTTCGCTTGCTCGATACCGGCGTGCTTGCAAACGTGGAAGGCGCGAACATTTACAGCGCCGGCTTCGCAGGCGCCATGAATGCGTTCTATGTCCAGGGCGAGTACTTCAGCTTCAACATCCAGCGGACCGCCGGCGGCGATGCCGAATTCAACGGCGGCTATCTCCAGGCTTCCTACTCGCTCACCGGCGAAAGCCGCCGCTACAGTGAAAGCAACGGCGCCTTCGCCGGCATCAATCCGCGGAAGCCGTTCCTGATGGGCAGCGGCAACTGGGGCGCATGGGAACTGGCCGCGCGCTACAGCTACGCGAACCTCAACGACTCCGACGCAGCGGCCATCGTCCGTGGCGGCATTCAACGTAACATGACGCTCGGCCTGAACTGGTATCCGAACCAGAATATGCGCTTCATGTTCAACTGGATCCACGGCGAAGTGGAGCGCTTCAATGCCGGCAACGTAAATCTCGGCGCCGAGTACGACGTTTTTGCAACCCGTATGCAGATTGCATTCTGATCATTCTCTCTCGATCGGAAACTACGGCCCCGGAGCGTACGCGCTCCGGGGTTTTTTACATCCGGGTCTGCCAGCCGGACGGCACCAGCACCGCGCGCTGCGCGATATCGACCGTGATGCGCGGCGGATAGCCGGTCTTCTCCCCGCCCGGAAGAGGATTTGGGATCGGACTCGGGCCCGTGACGTTGGTGATCGGTTCGACGACGCGCGCACCCAGCGCCTGCGGGGTGAGCACGCCTACGCCAAGTACGTCGACCTTCTGGTCGCGCGTGCGCGTGATCGATACTTCGGCCGAAATTGGAGCAAAAGACGCGGCGGCACAGGACAGCCGCAGCGGCTCGGTGCCGCGCGGCACGCCGATTGCCGATTTCGAAAGGGATACGCGGCCGAGCGAATTATTGCCGACAAAGACTTCGCATTCGGTGGTCGGCTGCGTGAACACGAACGTCACGACTTCTTCGCGCTCGGTATCAAAGGTCGTGCAGCCGGCGCAGACGAGCACCAGCCCCGCAACAAGCGGTCCCAACAAACGCACCGGCACCAGCAATTCCCCTCGCCAGCCTTTCGACCCCGCCGCAGCTTAGCGCCAATCGGGGCGAAAATCGGGTTCCGCTGATGCGTCAAATGGTTAAGAGCAGGATCGCGCCTGAGAAGGCCTAGTTCAGCGTTTTGCGGAGCCTCTCGGCATCTCTTCGCACGCCGATCCAGCCTTCGGCCCGGAGGTTCGGGACGCTGGCTCTGAAAGAGTCGCGGCAGCGAGGGTTTGAACATTCGTAGAACCGGGTCTCGGTGCCCTCGCCCGGCTTTTCGCAGATCGCGACGAGCCGGGTGTCGTCACCGCATTCCGTACAGCGCAGAACCGGATAGCTCCTGTAACCCATCGGGCGCCTCCCTCGACCAAGGAGAAAAGCCGCTGCGCGGTCAGCGTTCCCGAGGAACTTTTAGCCGAAGGTTCCTAGTAAACGGACTTCTAACAGGACGCATAAAAGAAAACCCCGGCCTCGAAAGTCGGATTTATCCGACTTTCGCAAAGAAGGAGTGGCCGGGGTTCTCGATTCGATATAGCGCCGGTTAGAGCGGCTTGATTGCAACCTTGCGGAACTTGATCACGCCGCTACCGTGCTGAAGCGTGATCGGCCCTTCGCTGAAAAGGCCGTTGTGCAGCTCGGATGCCTTCTGTCCATTGAGCACGACCGTAATCAGCCTTCCTTTCGCAGTGACTTCCATCACATTCCACTTGCCGCCGGCCTTCTGCATCGTGCCGATCACCTCGGCAAAGTTAACGATGCCGCCAGTGCCGTAGCTAGGGTCTTTGCGCTGGTCGAAGATGTTGGCTTCGTAGCAGTTGCGGTCGGTGATCGATTTCGGGTCCTGGCAACGCAGGAAAATCCCGCTGTTGGCGTCGTCGCTCGACCAGAATTCGACGTAAACCTGAAAGTCCTTGTACGGCTTCTTGCTGACGAGATGCGCGGCATCCTTGCTCGTCCGTTTGTCGGCGACGATCGCGCCGTCTTCAACGCGCCAGTTGGTCTCGCCGACCTGATCCCAGTCGCCGAGATTTTTTCCGTCAAACAGAACCGTCCAGCCCTCGCCGGTCTGCGCGGCGGCCGGCGCAGCAAACAGGATAAAAATAGCGGCACAAGCGATCGCAAAATTACGAATGCACTTCATCGAACTTCCTCCAAAAATTGTTTTTTTGCGCCGCATCCGCGTTTGTGCGGTGCGGTCTTATTCTGGAAAGAAATGCTAGCTGTGTTTCCCGGCTTCGCGAAATTGTATTCGCGCGAAGCCGCGATTGCGGGTTCGCCCTAACAAAAACCCCAGCGCGATGGCCGGGGTTTCTATTCGTCCTTGCGGGTGGCTCACACGCCAGTCGTGTTCTGTCTCTTCGCGATCATGCCGTAGATAAAGAGCACGATGATCGCGCCCACGATGGCGCCGATCAGCCCGGCACCCTGACCGGCCGAATACCAGCCGAAGGACTGCCCGAGCCAAGTCGCGACGAAAGCGCCGACGATGCCTAGGATCGTGGTCAGGATGAACCCTGAGGGCTCGTTGTCGCCCGGCATGATGAACTTCGCGATGACGCCCGCGACGAAGCCGATGATGATGGTCCAGAGAATGCTCATGCTGATCTCCCTTCCGCTTCGCCCGGAATGCGGCCTTGCGGCGTGTATTGATCGACGGCTGCGGGCAGCTCTTTGCAAAGCCGCGAGAGCAGTTCGTCCTTCGACAGGTTAGTGTGCTTTGTCAGCGCTTCGACGGTATCAGGCCCGAGCGCCTTCTCCAGTTCGGCTGGAGTGCACGACTTGTTTGCGCCGGTGTTGACCCAGGAGTCGGCCTTGTCGCCCTGCCCGTTCTGCTTGAAGCGATCGAGCAGTTCGCCGAGCCCGCCGCTCAAGATGCCGCCCGCGGTCGCGCCTTTGGGATCGACCCCAAACTTTTCCAGCAAGCCGCCGAGCCCGCTCTGGCCGTCAGGGCCGGGCTTGTTCAGCTTGCCGAGCATCTCGCTGATTTTGTCGCGGTTCTGGTAGCCCGCGATGGCGAGCAACCCGAGCAAGGCCGTCATCGATGGAAATCCACGCGCCATGAAAATATCCTCCCGTTCGCGAACTGAACGAAAGCGCCCGCGATTGGTTCCAAGTGATGATGACGCAACCGGTCTGCAAGGCCTTCTGAACAAATAAAAACCCCGGCGTCGGAAGTCGGATTTATCCGACTTCCGCAAATTTCAAGTGGCCGGGGTTTTAAATTCTAAAAAAAAACGCTGTGTGGCTACCACCTGTAATTTACGCCAAGCCGAACTACGTCGAACTCGATATTCCGAACGCTGATCGGTGTTGCTCCATTGAATTTGTAAACGAAACCTCCGAGATCGACGTGGAGGTATTCGACTTTCGCGGACCAACGCTGCGAAAGCGCCAACTCAATGCCTGCCCCCATCGTCCTACCGATCCGGAGTTCGCTACCGCCTTCAATACCACCGAGAAAACCGCCGCTGGAAGCTTCGACGTTTCCAAACGCCATGCCGCCTGTGACGAAAAACAGGACGTTGTTGTGTGCGAACCCGACACGCGGACGCGCCGTACCAAACCATTTCACCGAGGCGGTACAGAGCTCCACTCCGCAGCCCCAGGCCGGGTCGTTATCGGCACCCTTAACGCCGGAGAAAGAGATATCCGTCTCGAGGCCAAAAACGAACGGGCTGCCGCCGATCTGCGAATTGTAACCGGCACTCAACCCGCCCACGGTGCCGTTCATGTCGAAAGCCCGCGTCGCGATGCCGTTGTTATCGTTGCGATGGCGGTAACTGCCGTCGCCGTAGCCGACCGTGCCGCCGATATAAAAGCCAGCCCAGTTGAAAACGGGCGAAGGCTGCGCTTGCGCGGCAACGGCCAGCCCGAAGGTGGCGAGCCCCACCAGCGCAATCCGCTTCAACATAGTGAGCCCCGTAAACCTGACTTAGACGCTATAGAAACCCTTAGCGGAACACCAGCACGGGCTTGCCTGCGTCTTGTACTTATTATTCGTATGCGGAAACAAAAAACCCCGGCGCGAGGCCGGGGTTTTGAATTTCTGATTTGAAGAAGGCTTATGCTGGCACAGCCTGCTGCTGCGCGTCTTCTCTCGGCTGGGTCTTGAGCCATGCCTCGTGACGGGCGAGGTCTTCCTTGCCGCGTGCGCTCTCGTCGCGATCCACGAACTCGATCACGGCCATCGGCGCCATGTCGCCATAGCGGAAACCAGCCTTGATGATGCGCAGGTAACCGCCGTTGCGGGCGGCATAGCGCGGCGCGAGCACTTCAAAGAGCTTCTTCACGGCAACGCGGTCGCGCATTTCCGAGATCGCCTGACGGCGCGCGTGCAGGCTCGCCTTCTTGCCGAGGGTGATGAGCTTCTCGACGATCGGACGGATGTCCTTCGCCTTCGGGAGCGTGGTGACGATCTGCTCGTGCGTGATCAGGGACGCCGCCATGTTGGCGAGCATCGCCTTCCGGTGTTCCGGACGGCGGTTGAATCGGCGATGTGCTTTTCCGTGACGCATAGTTCTTTCCTCCGAAGCGCTGAACGCGCTTCAGTAATGATCCTCGAAGCGCTTAGCCAACTCTTCGATATTCTCCGGCGGCCAGCCCTGCACTTCCATGCCGAGATGC
>LNEZ01000100.1 GCA_001464215.1 Rhizobiales bacterium Ga0077548
TTCCGCTTCCGACTTCTGAATGAGGTCGCCGATATAGACGATGTTGTCGTTCTTCAGGCAGTTCGCCGAGCGAACCGAAAGCTCGAGCTCGTCCACTTTCTTGAGCATGGCCGGCGGGAACGGCAGTTCCTGCATCGGCGCGGCTTCCACCTCGCGGCGGGGCTCTTCGAAGTTCACGAAGATGTTGAGCTGGTCCTGGAGAATGCGCGCCGAATAAGCGAGCGCATCTTCCGGCGTGATCGAACCGTTGGTTTCGATCGTCAGCGTCAGCTTGTCGTAATCGAGAATCTGACCTTCGCGGGTGTTCTCGACGCGGTACGAAACTTTGCGTACCGGCGAGTACAAGCTGTCGACCGGGATGAGACCGATCGGGCTATCTTCTGCGCGGTTGCGGTCGGAAGCGATATAGCCCTTGCCGGTGTTGACGGTGAATTCCATGCGGATTTCAGCGCCGTCGTCGAGCGTGCAGAGCTGCAGATCGGGATTGAGAACCTGTACGTCGCCGACGGTCTGAATGTCGCCGGCGGTGACGATGCCCGGACCCGTCTTCTTCACGACCATGCGCTTCGGGCCTTCGCCCTGCATCTTGACCGCGATGTCCTTGATGTTGAGCACCAGATCGGTGACGTCCTCGCGGACGCCGGGGATCGACGAGAACTCATGCAGCACGCCGTCGATCTGCACCGACGTCACCGCAGCACCCTGCAGCGACGAGAGCAGAATGCGGCGGAGCGCATTGCCGAGCGTCAAACCGAAGCCGCGCTCGAGCGGTTCGGCCACGACCGTCGCAAAACGCTTCGGATCGGTTCCGCCCTGTACGTTGAGCTTCTCGGGCTTGATCAACTCCTGCCAGTTTTTCTGGATCACAGTCGTCATTCTTCGCGTCCCTTTGTGCGAGGCCGTTGCCCCGCTTGCCGCGGCAATGCGCGGCGATCGATGAACCCGGCCGAAGCCGGAAACGAAACTCTTAAACGCGCCGGCGCTTGCGCGGGCGGCAACCATTATGCGGGATCGGGGTCACGTCGCGGATCGACGTCACGGTGAAACCCGCAGCTTGCAGCGCACGAAGCGCCGACTCGCGGCCCGAACCCGGACCCGAAACTTCAACTTCGAGCGTACGCATACCGTGCTCGGAGGCCTTGCGCGCAGCGTCTTCGGCGGCAACCTGTGCCGCATAAGGCGTGGACTTGCGCGAACCCTTGAACCCCATCGTACCCGACGACGACCAGGCAATCGTGTTGCCCTGCACGTCGGTGATGGTGATCATCGTGTTGTTGAACGAGGCCGCGACGTGCGCGACGCCGGACGCGATGTTCTTGCGCTCGCGCTTGCGTACGACTTTTGCTTCTTTCGCCATGACCGACCTGTTTCTCTATTCTTGTTCTAGCGCTTAGCGCGTTGCCATCTTCTTGCCAGCGATTGCTTTCGCCGGGCCTTTGCGCGTGCGCGCGTTCGTGTGCGTGCGCTGACCGTGGACCGGCAGGCCCCTGCGGTGACGCAAGCCCCGGTAGCAACCGAGGTCCTGCAAGCGCTTGATGTTGAGCGTGACTTCGCGGCGCAGATCGCCTTCGACGATATAGTCGCGGTCGATCATTTCGCGGATCTGCAGAACTTCCTGGTCGGTGAGCTGGTTCACGCGGCGCTCGGCCGGGATCTTCAACTCATCAACAATCTTCTTCGCACGGAGCTGACCGATGCCGTGAATGTACTGGAGCGCGATGACGACGCGCTTGCCGGTCGGGATATTGACGCCTGCGATACGGGCCACTTTCAGTCTCCGAGATACGGGCTGTTCAGCCCGGAATTGTTGTCGATACGGCAAAAAACGACGCCCAACCCGCCTTCTCGGTGGGTTTGGCATCGCCTCAGAAATAGCGACGGATGGCGGGTATGTAAGGAAGGGTGCATATCAAGTCAACCGCGAAAACCCGCTTAAACCGTTGCTTTTCGGGCCTTTAGGCCCTCGTCGATCGCCTGCTCGACCACAGGAATTGGCGCCATGCCATCCACCCCCAGAAGCGTGCCCTTGGCCTCGTAATAGGCCGAGAGCGGCGCGGTCTGGCTCCGGTAGGCGTCGAGGCGCTTTTTCAGTACTTCCGGGTTGTCGTCGGCCCGGAGGGCCTCCCCGCGGGCGGTCATTTCGGCGATCCGGGTCTCGATGCGCTTCAAAAGCGCCCCCTCATTCACCTTGAGTTCCACCACGGCGTCGAGCTTGATTCCCTTGTTCGCGAGCAGCTTATCCAGCGCTTCCGCCTGCGCGACCGTGCGCGGGAAGCCGTCAAGAATGAAGCCCTTCTGAACGTCCGATTCTTTCAGCCGGTCGTCGATGATCGCGATTACGATCTCGTCCGAAACGAGGTCGCCGCGCGCCATGATGTCCTTGGCCTTGAGACCGACCGGCGTTTCCGCCTTCACCGCCGCGCGCAGCATATCGCCGGTGGAGAGGCGCGTAATGCCATGCCGCTCGATCAGGCGGTCGCCTTGCGTGCCCTTCCCGGCACCCGGCGGTCCAAGCAGCACAAGCCTCATCGCCGCGCCCCGCGCAGCTTCGACTTCTTGATCAGGCCTTCATACTGGTGCGCCAAGAGATAGCCTTGCACCTGCGCCACCGTATCCATCGTGACCGAGACGACGATCAAGAGCGAAGTGCCGCCGAAATAGAACGGCACCGCTGCGTAAGCGACGAGAAACTCGGGCAGCAAACAGACCAGCACGAGATAAGCGGCACCGACGACGGTGATGCGCGTCAGCACGTAGTCGATGTGCTTCGCTGTATTCTCACCCGGACGAATGCCCGGAATGAAGCCGCCGTGCTTTTTCAGGTTGTCCGCGGTCTCGACCGGATTGAAGACAATCGCGGTGTAGAAAAACGCAAAGAAGACAATGAGCAGCGCATAGAGCGCCATGTAACCCGGACGGCCGTGACCGAGCACAGTGGTCAGCCACTGCAGCCACTCCGGACCCGAGCCCGCACTGAACTGCGCGACCGTAACCGGCACGAGCAATAGTGACGACGCGAAGATCGGCGGGATGACGCCCGACGAGTTCAGCTTCAGCGGCAGATGCGAGGACTGTCCCTCGAACAGTTTGTTGCCGACCTGGCGCTTCGGATACTGCACAAGCAGGCGGCGCTGTGCGCGCTCCATGAAGACGATGAACGTGATCGCGGCGACCGCGACGATGATGATGAGCAGGATCAGCGCGGTCGAAACCGCGCCGGTGCGGCCGAGGTCGAGCATACCCGCGATGGCTGCCGGTAATTCCGCGACAATACCCGCGAAGATGATCAGCGAAATGCCGTTGCCGATGCCGCGCGCGGTGATCTGCTCGCCGAGCCACATCAGGAATACGGTGCCGCCTGTAAGCGTGATCACCGTCGTAATACGGAAGAACCAGCCCGGCTCGGAAACGATGCCGCCCGCGCCGCTCTCAAGACCGACCGCGATGCCATAAGCCTGCAGCATCGCGAGCACGACGGTGAGATAGCGCGTGTACTGGTTGATGACCTTGCGGCCCTGCTCGCCTTCTTTCTTCAGCGCTTCGAGCGTCGGAGAAACGGTGGTGAGCAGTTGCAGAATGATCGACGCCGAAATGTACGGCATGATGTTGAGCGCGAAGATCGCCATGCGCTCGACCGCGCCGCCGGAAAACATATTGAACAGGCCAAGGATGCCGCCGCGCGCCTGGTTGAAGGCGGCCGTGAAGGCAACCGGATCGATGCCCGGCATCGGGATAAACGTGCCGAGGCGATAGACCAGGAGCGCACCCAGCGTGAAATAGATGCGCTTCTTCAGGTCTTCCGCTTTTGCAAGCGCGCTGAAGTTTAAGTTGGCCGCGAGTTGTTCGGCTGCCGACGCCATATTCGCTCCGATCCGCCCCGACTGTTTCCCCTAAGAAGTAATCAGGCTTTCTTTTCGCCTGCGTCCTTCTTGGGCTTTTTCTGCATCTTGCCCGGCTTTTCTTTGTCAGCCTTCTTCACGACAAGCTGCTTGACGCTGCCGCCGAGTTTCTCGACCGCGGCGATCGCCGATTTCGTGGCACCCGCGACTTCGAAGGAAAGCTTGATCTTGAGTTCGCCGCCGCCGAGCAGCCGCACGCCGTTACCGGCGCGGCGCAAGACGCCCGCCTTCTGGAGCGATTCGGCGGTGACGGTATCGCCTGCCTTGATCAGCTTGGCATCGACCGCCTGCTGGATGCGGTCGAGATTCACTTCGTTGTATTTCACAGCGAAGATGTTGTTGAAGCCGCGCTTAGGCAGACGGCGATGCAGCGGCATCTGACCGCCTTCGCGGCCTTTGATACGAACGCCGGTACGCGCCTTCTGACCCTTGACGCCGCGGCCGCCGGTCTTGCCTTTGCCGGAGCCGATGCCACGGCCGATGCGCATACGCTCTTTGCGTGCGCCTTCGTTGTCCGCGATCTGATTGAGTTTCATCGTAAAGTCCTCACTTGCCTTCGACGATCCGCACCATGTGCGCGACCTTCGCGACCATGCCACGCACTGCCGGCGTATCGACCAACTGGCGCTTCTTGCCGCGCTTGTTGAGGCCAAGACCGATCAGAGTCTTTTCCTGTTTGCCTTCACGGCGGATCGGAGAGCCGAACTGCTCGACAGTGATTTTCTTACCGGCCATCGCCCTCTCCCTTAGCCTTCCGCCGACGCTTCGACGTCGGTGTCACGGCGGCGTGACTGCAAGGTCGAAACCTTGATGCCGCGGCGGGCAGCGACCGAACGCGGACTGTCCTGATTCTTCAAAGCGTCGAAAGTCGCGCGAACCATGTTGTACGGGTTCGACGAGCCGAACGACTTCGCAACGACATCCTGCACGCCGACAGTTTCGAACACCGCGCGCATCGGGCCGCCGGCGATGATGCCGGTACCCGCCGGAGCCGCGCGCAGTACGACCTTGCCAGCGCCGTGATGACCGTTGACGTCATGATGTAGCGTGCGGCCGTCGCGCAGATTAACGCGGATCAATGCGCGCTTGGCGGCCTCGGTCGCCTTGCGGATCGCTTCCGGCACTTCGCGCGCCTTGCCGTGACCGAAACCGACGCGGCCCTTCTGATCGCCGACAACCACGAGTGCTGCGAAGCCGAAGCGCTTACCGCCCTTCACGACCTTCGCAACGCGGTTGATGTGGACCAGCTTATCGACCAGGCCGTCGCGCTCTTGGTCGCGATCGCGATCTTTGCCCCGGCCTCTTTTTTCGTCTCTTTCGCGTGCCATGATGCTGTCCTTAGAAACTCAATCCGCCTTCACGCGCTGCGTCGGCGAGTGCCTTGACGCGGCCGTGATAGCGGTAAGCGCCGCGATCGAAGATGACTTCCTTCACGCCTTTCGCTTTCGCGCGTTCGGCGATCAGGCTGCCGACCGCTTTCGCGGCCTCGACATTCGCGCCCGACTTCAATTTGCCGCGCATATCCTTCTCGAGCGATGAAGCCGACGCGAGCGTTGCGCCCTTCGTATCGTCGATAACCTGCGCATAGATATTCATGCCCGAGCGGTGAACCGACAGGCGTGGGCGGCCGTAAGCCACCTCTTTCAACGACCGGCGCACGCTCGCTTTGCGGCGCTTGGATCGAGTTGCAACTGATGCCATCGTCGTTCCCCGTTACTTCTTCTTGCCTTCCTTGCGGAAGATGAATTCGCCTTCGTACTTCACGCCCTTGCCCTTGTAGGGCTCAGGCTTGCGATAGCCGCGGATTTCGGCTGCGACCTGACCGACCTTTTGCTTGTCGACGCCGACGATCAAAATTTCGGTCGGCTTCGGCGTCGTGATCGTGACGCCTGCCGGCACTTGGTAAACCACGTCGTGGCTGTAGCCCAGCGAGAGGTTCAGGTTCTTGCCCTGCATCGCTGCGCGATAGCCGACGCCGGTGATCTCGAGCTTGCGCTCGAAACCTTTGGTCACGCCGGTGACGAGATTGTTCACGAGCGAGCGGTAGAGACCCCAGGACGCATTGTCCTGCTTCTCTTCGCCCTTCTTCTCGAAAGAGATCTGATTCTTGTCGAGCTTCGGGGTGACGTTGTCGTTCAAGACGACAGAAAGCTCGCCCTTCGGGCCCTTCACCTTGACGGTCTGGCCCGAGACGGTTGCCGTGACGCCGGACGGAACGGCGACGGGGCGTTTGCCAATTTTGGACATGATCCCGTTCCTTTCCTTAGAACACCGTGCAGAGCACTTCGCCGCCGAGATTCTGCTCGCGGGCGCTGTGGTCTGCCATCACGCCCTTCGGCGTGGAAACGATTGCGATGCCGAGACCGTTGTTGATGCGCGGCAGCGCATCGACGGATGCGTAAACGCGGCGGCCCGGCTTGGAGACACGCGAAACCTCGCGGATCGCAGGCCCGCCTTCGGAATACTTCAGTTCGATGTCGAACTCAGTCCGGCCGTTGCCGAACTCGGTGGTCGAGTAGCCGCGGATGTAGCCTTCGTCCTTGAGCACGTCGAGAACGCGCGCACGGAACGAGGAACCGGGCGTGGAAACGCGGTCACGCTTGCGCATCTGCGCATTGCGGATGCGGGTCAGCATATCGCCGAGCGGATCGTGTAAAGCCATTTTAGCGATCCTCCCCTTACCAGCTCGATTTCACGAGGCCGGGAATCAATCCCTTGGCACCGAATTCGCGCAGCGCAAGACGCGACATCTTCAGCTTGCGATAGGTCGCGCGCGGACGGCCCGTGACTTCGCAACGATTACGGATGCGTTCTTTCGCCGAATTCTTCGGCAGCTTCGAGAGCTTCAACACCGCTTCGAAGCGATCTTCGATGGACACTTTCTTGTCCATGACGATCGCTTTCAGCTTCGCGCGCTTCGCAGACGCATTCTTCGTCATGCGCCGGCGGCGGTTGTTCTTCTCGATTGAACTCTTCTTAGCCATGTCTGCTCCTAGTATCCGCGTTTGAAGACTAGCTTCACTGCCGGAAGGGAAAGTTCAGAGCCGCGAGCAATGCCCGCGCCTCGTCGTCGGTTTTCGCCGTCGTGCAGACGGTGATGTCCATGCCCCAGATCGATTCGGCTTTGTCGTAATCGATTTCCGGGAAAATGATGTGTTCCTTGATGCCGAGCGTGTAGTTGCCGCGGCCGTCGAAGCTCTTCGGGCTGAGGCCGCGGAAGTCGCGGACGCGCGGCAGCGCAACCGTTACCAGGCGGTCAACGAAATCGTACATACGGTCGCCGCGCAGCGTGACCTTCGCGCCGATGCCGATATGTTCGCGCAGCTTGAAGTTCGCGATCGCCTTACGTGACTTGGTTATGATCGCCTTCTGGCCGGCAATCGCGGTCAGATCGTTGGCGGCGGAAGTCACCTTCTTCTGGTCGCCGGCACCTTCGCCAACGCCCATGTTCAAAACGACCTTGTCGATACGCGGCACGGCGAACGGGTTCGAGTAACCGAACTGCTCGACGAGCTTCGGACGGATGTCTTTGTTGAACTGCGTCTTCAGACGCGGAATGTAGCTTTTCTCAGCCATCGATCGTCTCTCCCGAGCGGCGCGCTACGCGCACTTTCTCGCCCTTTACTTCCTTGAAGCCGACGCGGGTCGCCTTCTTCGGTTCCTTCGGATCGGCCAGCGCGAGATTCGAGATATGAATCGGCGCTTCCTTTGAAATGATGCCGCCCTGGTTCTGCGGCGTCTGACGCTGATGGCGACGGACGATATTGATGCCGCGCACGAGTGCACGCGCTTCAACCGGGCGCACCTCGATCACCTCGCCCGACTTACCTTTGTCGCGGCCGGTGAGCACGATGACTTTGTCGCCCTTGCGGATCTTTGCGGACATCACAGCACCTCCGGGGCGAGCGAAATGATCTTCATGTGGTTCTTGGCGCGCAGCTCGCGCGGCACCGGTCCGAAGATACGCGTGCCGACCGGCTCCATCTGGTTGTTGATGAGAACGGCAGCATTGCGGTCGAAGCGGATGACCGAACCGTCGGCGCGGCGCAGATCCTTGCGGATGCGCACGACCACGGCCTTCATCACTTCGCCCTTCTTCACTTTGCCGCGCGGAATCGCTTCCTTGATCGAGACGACGATAACGTCGCCGACCGTCGCGTATTTGCGCTTGGAGCCGCCCAGCACCTTGATGCACATGACACGGCGCGCGCCGGAATTATCAGCGACGTCGAGATTTGTTTGCATCTGAATCATAAAGGCACCTTTATTCTTTTCTTCGCCGCTTCCGCGGATGTCTCAGTTCAGGCTTTTTCGTTTTCGACAACGATCCAGCGCTTCAGCTTCGAAATCGGCTTGTGCTCGGAAATCGAAACCTGATCGCCGATTTTGTATTTGTTGCTCTCGTCATGCGCGTGGAATTTCTTGGAACGGCGCACGGTCTTCTTGAACAGCGGATGGGTGTAGCGGCGTTCGACCAGCACGACGACGGTTTTGTCCTGCTTGTCGCTAACCACGGTGCCCTGCAATACGCGCTTCGGCATCTTACTTGCCCTTCTTGGCGCCGGCGGCGCGCTTCTCGGTCGCGATCGTCGAGAGACGCGCGATGTCGCGGCGCACCTGACGCACCCGCGAGGTGTTTTCCAACTGACCCGTCGCCTTCTGGAAGCGAAGGTTGAACTGTTCCTTCTTCAACTCGCCGATCTTTTCGGTGAGCTGGTCGGGAGTGAGCTGACGAACGTCTTCGACTTTCATCTTGTTTCTCCCTTACTGTATTCGCGTGACGAAACGGGTTTTGATCGGAAGCTTGGCGGCAGCCAAACGCAGCGCTTCGCGCGCAGTCGGCTCATCGACACCGTCGAGCTCGAACATGATGCGGCCCGGCTTGATGCGTGCAGCCCAGAATTCCGGTTGACCCTTGCCCTTGCCCATGCGGACTTCAGTCGGCTTCTTCGAAATCGGAATATCCGGGAACACGTTGATCC
>LNEZ01000101.1 GCA_001464215.1 Rhizobiales bacterium Ga0077548
GCGTCACCGTCACCCTGAAGAATGGCGTTCTCGACCCGCCGGGCAAGGCCATCGAAGGTGCTTTGAAGTCCCTCGGCATAGAAGGCGTGGAAAGCGTCCGGCAGGGCAAGGTGTTCGAAATCGAACTCGCTGGCGGCGACAAGGCGAAAGCCGAAGCTGCGCTCAAAGCCGCCGCCGACAAATTGCTCGCAAATACCGTGGTCGAAAATTACCGCGTCGAGGTGTTGAGTTAAGCCGATGAACGCCGCCGTCGTTCTCTTTCCCGGCTCCAATCGCGAAGGCGATGTCGCGAGCGCAATCAAGCGCATTTCCGGCAAGGCCGCGAATATCGTCTGGCACGCCGACAGCGACCTCCCCTCCGGCACCGATCTCGTGGTGCTGCCCGGCGGATTTTCCTATGGCGACTACTTGCGCTGCGGCGCCATTGCCGCCCGCGCGCCGATCATGAATGCGGTCCGCGCACACGCCGAGCGCGGCGGACTTGTGCTCGGCATCTGCAACGGCTTTCAGATTCTTTGCGAAGCGCAGCTTCTTCCCGGCGTGCTCCAGCGAAACGCGCAGCTTCGCTTCATGTGCAAGGAAGTTTATCTCCGCGTCGAGCGCTCCGACACGCCCTACACCCGCCGCTATAACGCTGGCGACGTTTTGAAAATTCCGGTCGCGCATGGCGAAGGCAACTACACCGCCGACAAGGAAACCATCGAGCGCCTCGAAGGCGAAGGCCGCGTGTTGTTTCGTTATGTCTCGCCAGAAGGCAAAACCGACCCGGCATGGAATTATAACGGCGCGACCAATGCGATTGCAGGTATTCTCTCCGAGAAGCTGAACGTGCTCGGCCTGATGCCGCATCCCGAAAACCACGTCGATCCCGCAATCGGTCCGACCGATGGCCGTGGATTGTTTGAAAGCATCAAGACCGTCCTGGAGGCGGCGTGAATATCGCGAACACCGTCAAGATCACACCCGCACTCGTCGCAGAACATGGTCTCAAGCCCGACGAGTACGAGCGGATTCTGAAACTCATCGGCCGCGAGCCTTCGATCACCGAGCTCGGCATCTTCTCGGCGATGTGGAACGAGCACTGCTCGTACAAATCTTCGAAAGTGCATCTGAAGACGCTGCCGGTTACCGGCAAGATCGTCATTCAAGGTCCCGGCGAGAACGCGGGCGTCATCGACATCGGCGATGGCTTGGCTTGCATCTTCAAGATGGAAAGCCACAACCATCCGTCTTTCATCGAGCCCTATCAGGGCGCGACCACGGGCGTCGGCGGAATCCTGCGCGACGTATTCACGATGGGCGCGCGTCCGATTGCATGCCTGAATGCGCTTCGGTTCGGATCGCCTGATCATCCGAAGACGCGCCATCTCGTTTCCGGCGTCGTCGCAGGCATCGCAGGCTACGGAAATTCTTTCGGCGTGCCGACCGTCGCTGGCTCGGTCGGCTTCCACTCGCGCTATGACGGCAACATTCTCGTCAATGCGATGGCAGTCGGCATCGCGGAAACCGACAAGATTTTCTACGCGAAGGCGACCGGCGTCGGCCTCCCCGTTGTCTATCTCGGCTCGAAAACCGGCCGCGACGGCATTCATGGTGCAACCATGGCCTCCGCCGAGTTTGGAGAAGGTGCTGAAGAAAAACGCCCGACCGTGCAGGTCGGCGATCCGTTCGCCGAAAAACTTCTGTTAGAGGCCTGCCTTGAGATCATGGCCAAGGGTTGCGTCGTTGCGATTCAGGACATGGGTGCCGCCGGTCTCACCTGCTCCGCGGTCGAGATGGGTGCGAAGGGCGATCTCGGCATTACGCTCGATCTCGAGAAAGTGCCGGTGCGCGAAGAAGCGATGTCGGCTTACGAGATGATGCTCTCGGAAAGCCAGGAAAGAATGTTGATGGTGCTGAAGCCCGGCAAGGAAGCCGAAGCCGAAGCCATCTTCAAAAAATGGGGTCTCGATTTCGCAATCGTCGGCTACACCACCGACACGCTGCGCTTCCTCATCCGTCACAACGGCGAGGAAATGGCTGATCTCCCGATCAAGGATCTCGGCGATCAGGCGCCGGAATATAATCGCCCATTCACCGAACCCGCGAAGCTACCGGTCCTCGACGCGACATCCGTGCCCGCGCCGAAGTCGCTCGCCGACGCACTGGAAAAACTCGTCGCCTCGCCCGACCTTTGCTCGAAGCGCTGGGTGTGGGAGCAATACGATCATCTCATTCTGAACAACACCGTGCAGCGCCCCGGCGGCGATGCCGCGGTCGTGCGTGTGCAGGACGGACCGAAGGCGCTCGCACTCTCGACCGATGTCACGCCGCGCTATTGCGAGGCCGATCCGTTCGAAGGCGGCAAGCAGGCGGTCGCCGAGTGCTGGCGCAATCTTACCGCTGTCGGCGCCACACCGCTTGCGATCACCGACAACCTGAATTTCGGCAATCCCGAGAAGCCCGACATCATGGGCCAGTTCGTCGGCTGCATTCGCGGCATCAAGGAAGCGTGCTTAGCTCTGAACTTCCCGGTCGTGTCCGGCAATGTCTCGCTTTATAACGAGACGCATGGCCGCGCGATCTTGCCGACACCCACCATTGGCGGCGTCGGTCTGCTCGCGGATTTCAACAAGTCTGCGTCGATCGCCTTCAAGGCTTCCGGCGAAGCCGTTCTCGTCCTCGGCGACACGCGCGGCTGGCTCGGCCAGTCCGCTTATCTCGCGACTATTCTCGGCAAGGAAGAAGGCGCGCCGCCGCCGGTCGATCTCGCGGCGGAAAAGCGCGCTGGCGATCTCGTCCGCGACCTGATCGCGAAAGGCCGCGTCACCGCCGTGCATGACTGCTCGGATGGCGGCCTCTTGGTCGCGATTGCAGAGATGGCGATGGCCGGAAATATCGGCGCTACCCTCGAACTTTCGCCGGGGGGAATCCCACCCCATGCCTTCTGGTTCGGCGAGGATCAGGCGCGTTACGTCGTGACCGCGCCCGCCCTCGCGCTGCCGGAAATTGAGGCGGTTGCGAAGGCCGCGGGCGTGGCTGCCATGCGTCTCGGGATCACCGGCGGCGAGGAATTGACGTTGGCGGGGGAACGCCCAATATCTGTGGCTGCGTTGAAGAAGCGGCACGAATCTTGGTTGCCGGAATACATGGCGGGCGGAAACTGACGCGCCTGCAACGCACGGAGTGAACGGCAATGGGGATGGAAGCAGCCGAAATCGAACGCCTGATTAAAGAGGCGCTTCCGGACGCGACCGTCGAGATCAAGGACCTCGCCGGCGACAACAATCATTATGCCGCCACGGTTATTTCCAATAGTTTCAAGGGCAAGAGCCGCGTGCAGCAGCATCAGATGGTCTATGCGGCTTTGAAGGGACAGATGGGTGGCGTGCTTCACGCCCTCGCGTTACAAACCGGCACCCCGGAAGGGTGATCCAAGGATATTCGAGAGCCATGAGCATTCAGGATTTCATCAAGAGCGAAGTCACCGGCAACGACGTAGTGCTGTTCATGAAAGGCACCCCGCAGTTTCCGCAATGCGGCTTCTCGGGTCAGGTCGTGCAGATCCTCGACTATGTCGGCGCAGGCTATAAAGGCATCAACGTGCTCGACTCGGCCGAGCTTCGCGAAGGCATCAAGCAATACGCGAGCTGGCCGACCATCCCGCAGCTTTACGTGAAGGGCGAATTCGTCGGTGGCGCGGACATCGTGCGCGAGATGTTTCAGGCCGGTGAGTTGCAAAGCTTCCTTGCCGAAAAAGGCGTGAAGGTCGCCGCGAAGGCTTAAAGACCCTCGCTTTCTCCGAAATAAAAAAAGCCGCCCAACTCGGGCGGCTTTTTTATTTTTGCTCGGGCTTCTCGCAGCGCTCGTTGTCGCCCAGCTTCCAGACCAGAAACAGCGCTCGCCCGTCATTGTTGTCGTAAAGCTTTTTCTGCGGAAACGGCCACGGCAAAAGCACGTCATTTACAAAAACGAACAACTCTCCGCTCGTTCGTGGTGTGATTTCCGCATAGAGCTCGTTCAGTGTCGCAGCACTGGCTTGCCCCGACGGCGGCGTAAGTGCGTATTCATCGTCGCCCCACCCGGAAATCCGCACGATTGGCCTGAAATAAGGTTGAAACACCTGACGGCGGAACGGGATTCCTAAAATCTGTACCCAGTTCGATTTGGCAATGGAAATGCCTTCCAGTCCAGAAGGCACTCCGCCATCCTTCCAAGGCCAATTCTCGGATATCTGCATTCTCACGCAATAACGCTTTCCAGCCTCGGCTTCGCGATTTGAAGGCCAGCATGGATTGTCGGTACTGAAGGCGATCTGGCTCAGATTATCTTTCAGCCTCTGCCCTTCGACGCAAACCTGTCCGGTGACTGCGACAAACGTCGTGAAGGAACGCGCATAAATTATGAGAGCGGAGTAACCGAACAGGCAAAGGACAAACACCCCAAAAACGCCAGGAATGATCCAGCGCCGCATACGGCGGTGGAAATTCTTATAGCGCTCCCAATGCCGCAAACGCGTGAGCCTGTCCTTCGGCCGGGGACTTACTCTAACGCGCACGGGCTTCGCCTGGAGATGGCTCCACAATTCGCGCATCGTAGTGCGAACTTCCGATTTCAGAAACGAACTGCGCCACATCAGAACGCCGAGCAAGAGTAGTTGTGCAAGGAATGGTCCACGATCGCTGGCGAGCATCCGAAGCCAATCGGCCACGAAGCTCGGCAGCAAGATGGACGAAATGGTGAGCAAGCCCGAAATAACCGGCTCGAAAATCGCAAACACCGGATTGAGCAAGCCGCCTAGTGAACGGAAAACTAAATACAGAACATTCAGAAAGTCGAAAAAAAAGAAGAAGCCGGAAGACGGCAAAAATGGGCGCACCAGAATGAAAACCGCAAAGAACAGCGTAACGAAGTAGAGTACACGGCGCCGCCATACCGAATTCCATACCACCTCTTGACGGTTGAAACGGTCGCTCGCTTGCGTTTCATGTTCGTAGAGATTGGAAGACGGCTGCACCACGCTGCCGTTTTCTTTAACGACTGCATATCTTCCAGGCAGGCCGATCGGTGCATAACTGTCGCCGCCATTCCGTATTCGCTCGAAAACGCTGTAGTGAATTTTAGGAACGTCGATCGAGACATTGTCTCGCGGATCCCGCTTCTCATAAAAATTACAGATGTTGGTGATATGACGCGGACCATAGCGATAGTAAGCGCCACTCCCCGCACGAGAATCATGAATCTTGCCGTTTGGAATAACCGGCTCGCGGTCTCCCTGCTCGGGCATCGAGAGTTTTAGTTTGGCTTTCTTCGCGGCTTCGTTGATTTCCGCCCGCGCGCCGCTCGCAAAAACGATCCCAGCTCGCTCCGCTTGCGCCATCATCCAATCGAGCGAGATATAAGAAAGTGAATCGTCCGGATACCCGCCGCCGACATTCGAGTGCATACCCGTAAACCAGACCTGCGAGAGCCGCTTTCGCAACTCTGCCGTTTCCTTTGGTTTGTCGGGAATGGTTTCCGTCCACAACAAGGGATGAAAGGTCGTGCGCTCGTCGTCGATCGCGATTGCATGGCAGCCGCGCTGGATATTTTCATGAAGCACGCGGTCGGTCGGAGCGATTGGCCAGAACCAGAGATCGATCCCTCGGGTCATCTCCTGCACGGGAAGACCATAAGCGGCGACGGTGTCCCACACCCCGAGAAATGCGATGTGTGGAGGTGTCTTGGCAGGCCAATAGTCGGGCAAAAGCTGCTTGAGCGACTTACGCTTAAAGTAGATCAGAGCGTTCCTTAGTTCTCGCCAGAACGATACGAGTTGGAACGACCAGCCATCGCCAGCGAACCCCTTAAAACGGTCCATGCGGTAGGCGCGATACTTATCGAGTGCGCGGCGATCGAAATCAGGGCCCGTCAGATTTCTCGGGACCAGGCCCTGCGTCGCAATCAGGCTTGTGACCACGCGGATCGTGTAAGCGCCGCGGCTAAAGCCGAAGCAGTATATCTTGTCTCCTTCCTCGTAATTCGCGCTGATGAATTTATAGAGACGAAGCACGTTCCGCTTCAGTCCGAAACCGAATGCACCGCCTAACAGAGCGAGCGGCTTGAAAGTCGAAGTGCCGACCCCGTCGTCGTACTGCGCGATCTGCTCTTTGCCATTGGAGAGCTTTAGCGCCTGATATGTCCGCCAGACATTCGTACGCCATACCTTGGCGGCGCTGTTGCCCGTACCGTCCGACAACAAGACAATATTTTTCGGCATAACATTCTCCGTCGCTCAATCTTCATATTCAAGGCGACGAGAAAGGCTGTTGCAACGAGCGGTATTCTGGTAGCGAGCACCTTGAAACCACTAGAGAAATAAAAAAAGCCGCCCGGTCCGGGCGGCTTTTTCTTTGTCTGCTCTCGCGAAGATTTAGCGCGAGTAGAACTCGACCACGAGATGCGGCTCCATCTGCACCGGGAACGGCACTTCGGTCAGCACCGGAACGCGGGTCAGCTTCGCGGTCATCTTGTTATGGTCGGCTTCGATGTAATCGGGCACATCGCGCTCGGCGAGCTGGGTCGCTTCGAGAACGAGCGGAAGCTGCTTCGACTTTTCCTTGACCGAAATGACGTCGCCCGGCTCTACGCGGTAGCTCGGAATGTTCACCTTCTTGCCGTTCACCTGCACGTGGCCGTGGTTGATGAACTGGCGGGCGGCGAACACAGTCGGCACGAACTTCGCGCGATAGATCACGGCGTCGAGACGGCTCTCGAGGAGACCGATCAGAAGAGCGCCGGTATCGCCGCGGCGGCGAACAGATTCTTTGTAGATGCCGAGAAACTGCTTCTCGGAAATGTTGCCGTAATAGCCCTTGAGCTTCTGCTTCGCGCGCAGCTGCACGCCGAAGTCGGACGGACGGCCTTTGCGGCGCTGGCCATGCTGGCCCGGACCATATTCGCGGCGGTTGACGGGGCTCTTTGGGCGGCCCCAGATATTTTCGCCCATGCGGCGGTCAAGCTTGTGCTTGGCCGAGTGACGCTTCGACATCGCTAATCCTCAAATTGGATTGCGCCCTCCTTTGCGTGCCCTCCGTAGAGCAAGCCGACAGGCGAACTTCCGAGCGCCGGAACCACTGAAATCAGGGGTTTCGATTAGGAAGGCCGCCACGGGTGCGGGAAGTGCGTGGGGATAAAGGGTCGAACCGAGCCTGTCAAACGGCCTGATCTGCGACATCTATCCCAAAGGATTTCAAGGATTTGGCGAGCGCAGGCCCAGGCGCCTTCCCGCTCGTAAAATGGACCCGCACCGGCTCCATCAGCGGCAAACCGGGGGTCGTGAGCAGGCTTGCCACCCGGCGCGCAATCGCAGGCGCCGGATCGACCCAGGTGACTGGCCATGGCGCGAGCTGTTTCAAGCGATCGAGCAGCAACGGATAATGCGTACAGGCCAGCACGATGGTGTCGGTCTTCGCACCATCATCCCTGAAAGCAGGCGCGATCTCCTTTGCGATCTGCTCGTCCGCCGCCTCCTCCCCGCGCAGATAGGCTTCCGCGAGCGGCGCGAGCCACTGGCTGCCGATAAGATCGACCTGACAATCGCCCGCGAACTCTGCGATCAGTGCGCGGGTGTAATCGCGCTTCACGGTGCCCGGCGTCGCCAGCACCGAAATCCGCTTGGTCTTCGAGAGCGCGCAGGCCGGCTTGATCGCCGGCACCGTCCCCACGAAGGGGATTGTGTGTTTCGCGCGGAGCACGGGAAGTGTCAGCGTTGAGGCAGTGTTGCAGGCGATCACGGCGAGCGCCGGCTTATAGCGCGCAATCAGATCGTCCATCACCGAAGACACGCGCGCGATCAGCGCATCGTCCGCAAGCCGGCCATAGGGAAATACTTCGTCGTCCGCGGCATAGACGAGCTTCAAATCACGCCGCAGTGCCGCGATCTCGCGCAGAACTGTGAGACCGCCGAGGCCGGAATCGAAGACCAGCACGGTCGGGTTCGCAGGAATCGGCGTAGTCGCATCCATCGCGCGCCGTTCTAGCGCGGCGCGCCGGACTTCACCAATCCGCGCGGACGGGTACCGCCCTATTTCAGCATTACCCGGAACGTCATCGACGAGCCGACATTGATCATGTCCTGCTGCGGCTGACGGTGACGGTTGGCGTTCACGTTCATGGTCTCAAGCCGGCATTCGGTCGCGATCGTCTCTTTCAGGATCGTACATTCGCGATCGGCAACCATATAAAGCGCGCGGCGCGCCGATTCCTGCGCCTTGACCCAGTCCTCGCTGTCGCCAAACGGTCCGGGAACCGAATAATTCACGCTCACCTGCACACGCACTTCGCGCGGATTCAGATTGCTCTGCGCGGTGGCAGAAATCGTGGTCGCAAGAAGAATTCCTAAACAAACGAAACGGACCATGCACGGCCTCCCTTGTTTCGTTCTTCTATAGTTCGGCGCCTGTTCCGGGCCGATTAATTCAGCATACGGATTTTATGCGGAGCGATTCAGCTTTGGGTAGGAGAAGTTACCGCCATCCCAGTGAAGTGGATTTGACATTCGCGAAGCGCTGGCCGGGAACTCGCAAAGCGAATGTCAGATCCTAAACTCCACTGGAATTATTAAATTGCGAGCGGTCCTTTAATCCTAACATTCGCGAATAAGCCGCTGCGGGGAGGTGCGAATGTTAGGATTGGACCGCTCTTTCGATGCGCGCGAGCAACGCTTCGAGTTCCCGCTCCTGCGAATTTATCTCAACGATCTTATAGTTTCGCGCGCTTAACCATGCGCGCTTGGCTTCGCGCGCTTCCCTCAATTCGGAACTCTCGTCAACGGGAACAATTTCGAGCACCAGACGCAAAGGCTGCGCCAGAAAATCGGCAACGTGCGGCCCAACCGGAACGTTGCGCTTGAACTGCCCGGCGAAGCGCTTGTCGTTGGTGAGCGCCTTCCAAAGATTGCGCTCCAGCTCGGTTGGATTGCGGCGAAGTAACCGCGCAAGACCTCTGCCCGGTGCGGTTCCGCTCGCCACTTCCGCGCCCTGTCTGTTCAGCAACTCACGGAGCAATTCGGCCTCACCGCCCCGCAATATTCCGCCTGTCGCAGGACCTTTTGAGCCTTGCGCCAGCGTCCGCACCACGCCATGCAGGGTCTGCATATCCTGCTCGGTTGGCTGCAAACGCAGAAAAATGTTGCGCAAGTTGACGATCATATTCTCGCGCTTCTCGGGCGGGCGGAAGAATTCGTGCCGCTCCAGTTCGGTAACGAGGTTTCCGAAAAACGCCTCGAATTTTGCCTTTGGCGCCGGCGGAGAGAAGTTCGGTGTCACGAAAGGCAGCGCATTGTCGCTCCTGAGCTTGTAGAACTCGTAGGCGCAGATGATCACAGCCTGCGCGAGGTTGAGCGATGCGAAGGCCGGGTTTATCGGCATCGTCAGAATCTTATCGGCGAGCCCTACTTCGTGGACTTCAAGCCCGTTACGTTCGCGTCCGAAGACAAGCGCCGCTTTGTTTCCAGCTTCGACATGAGGATAGAGATCGCGCGCGGCCTGCTCCGGCCCGACCACTTCCTTGATCTGGTCGTGCTGACGCGCGGTCGCGGCGATCACCAGCGTGCAGTCGGTGATCGCGTCAGCGAGCGTCTCGTAAAGCTTGGCCTCCTCCAGAATGCGATCGGCACCGGAGGCGGTGCGGGTTGCACCCGGATTGGGCCAGCCGTCGCGCGGTTTGACCAACCGCAGTTCGGAGAGAGCGAAATTCCCCATCGCGCGCGCGACCGCGCCGATATTCTCGGCAAGTTGCGGCTCGACCAGCACGATCACCGGCCCGCGGCCAGCGATCCATTCCTTTGTCTTGTCCGTTCCCGCGCCGGGCATTTGATAACCTAGGTACGCAGCCAAAGTCGGCTTTTACAGCTTCAGGGCCGATGCTATAGCGACCCCCTGATCGGCGGGCCACTCCGGCCCGCTATTTCCTGCAAATTTCCGCGCTTTTTGGGGAGCTAGAGGTCATGGCGAAAATCAAGGTCAAGAATCCGATCGTCGAAATGGACGGCGATGAGATGACACGGATCATCTGGCAGCTCATCAAGGACAAGCTGATCCATCCTTATCTCGACATCGACCTCCTCTATTACGATCTCGGAGTCGAGAAGCGCGACGAGACCAACGACCAGATCACCATCGACGCGGCGAACAAAACCCGCGAAGTCGGTGTCGCAGTGAAGTGCGCGACCATCACGCCGGACGAAGCGCGCGTGAAAGAATTCAATCTCAAGGAAATGTGGAAGTCGCCGAACGGCACCATCCGCAACATCCTCGGCGGCGTGATCTTCCGTGAGCCGATCATCTGCAAGAACGTGCCGCGCCTGGTGCCGGGCTGGACCCAGCCGATCATCGTCGGCCGTCACGCTTACGGCGACCAGTACCGCGCGACCGATTTCAAGGTGCCGGGCAAGGGCACGTTGACCGTCACCTTCGTCGGCGACGATGGCCAGAAGATAGAACGCAAAGTGTTCGACTTCCCCGGCAGCGGCGTCGCGATGACCATGTACAACCTTGATGACTCGATCCGCGAATTCGCGCGCGCATCGCTGAACTATGGCCTGGCCCGAAACTATCCGGTCTATCTCTCGACCAAGAACACGATCTTGAAAGCCTATGAAGGCCGCTTCAAGGATATCTTCGAAGAAGTGTTCGAGAAGGAGTTCAAGACGAAGTTCGCCGAGAAGAAGATCACCTACGAACACCGCCTGATCGACGACATGGTCGCGGCGTCGTTGAAGTTGTCCGGCGGCTATATCTGGGCCTGTAACGCTGGGTCTAATGACCTCCGTGCTGATCACGCCGGACGGCAAGACCATGGAAGCCGAAGCCGCGCACGGCACGGTGACCCGCCACTACCGGCAGCATCAGAAGGGGCAGGAAACTTCGACGAACTCTATTGCGTCGATCTTCGCCTGGACCCGCGGCCTCGCCCATCGCGCGAAGCTCGACGGCAACGCCGAACTCGCGAAGTTCTCGGCGACGCTTGAGAAGGTCTGCGTCGATACGGTTGAAGCCGGCTTCATGACCAAGGATCTGGCGCTGCTCGTCAGTGCCGACCAGAAGTGGCTGTCGACCGAAGGCTTCCTCGACAAGATCGACGAGAACTTGAAGAGAGCGATGGCCTGACCTGAATCTGATTCAGAGCAATAAGCGAAACGGCCCGGAATGACTCATTCCGGGCCGTTTTCATGAATCGGATTCACGATCTGAAGCGCTTGAATCTCTACTTTAACTTTAAGATGAAAGCGCGGTTTCAATAGCCTTTAGCGCGTCATTGGCTTTAGTGCCGTCGGGGCCTCCGGCCTGCGCCATGTCGGGCCTGCCGCCGCCGCCCTTGCCGCCCATCGCTTCCGCGCCTTTGCGCACGAGATCGACCGCATTGAACTTGGAAGTCAGGTCCGCCGTGACGCCGACCACGATCCCGGCCTTGCCGTCTTCGGCAATACCCACGATCGCCACCACGCCCGAGCCGACCTGCTTCTTGCCCTCGTCAACGAGGCTCTTCAGGTCCTTCATCTCGATGCCTTCGACCGCGCAGGCGAAGAGCTTCACGTTGCCGATGTTCTTGATCGCATGATCGCCAGAGGCTTTCCCGCCGCCGCCCATGGCGAGTTTCTTCTTCGCGTCCGCAAGCTCGCGCTCCAGCTTTTTGCGCTCATCCAACAATGCCGCAAGACGGGCCGGCGCGTCGGCAATCGACGATTTCAGGAGTTCGGTGATCGCGTCGAGTGCGCGGCTTTCCTCGCGTAGCATACGCCGCGCGCCTTCGCCGGTCGTTGCCTCAAGACGGCGCACGCCACCCGCGACACCGCTTTCGGATGTGATCGCAACCAGCCCGATGTCGCCGGTCCGGCCGACATGGGTGCCGCCGCAAAGCTCGACCGACCAGCCGAGCGTGTTGCTGCCCGGCGCATCGCCCATCGCGACCACGCGAACTTCATCGCCGTATTTTTCGCCGAACAGCGCACGCGCGCCCGCCGCCCGCGCGTCATCGAGCGCCATCACGCGCGTCGTGACCGGCGAGTTCCGGAGCACGTAATCATTTGCCATCGCTTCGATCTTTGCGATTTCATCCTGCGCGATCGGTTTCGGATGCGAGAAGTCGAAACGCAGCCGATCCGGTGCGACCAGCGAGCCCTTCTGCGCGACGTGATCGCCGAGGATCTGGCGCAGCGCTTCGTGCAGAAGGTGCGTCGCCGAGTGGTTGCGGCGGATATCCGCGCGGCGCACATGATCGACTTTCAACTCGAGCGGCTTGCCGATCTCCAGCGTGCCTTCTTCGACCTTGCCGAGATGGACAAAGAGATCGCCGGCTTTCTTCTGCGTGTCGGTCACACGGAATTTCATCTTCTCGCCGATCAGCACACCGGTATCGCCGACCTGCCCGCCGCTCTCGCCATAGAACGGGGTCTGGTTGAGGACGACCGCGCCTTCCTCGCCGGCTTTGAGCGATTTCACTTCCGCGCCGTCTTTCACGATCGCGCTGACGACGCCTTCAGCGGTCTCGGTTTCGTAGCCGAGAAATTCGGTGGCACCCAGTTTTTCCTTCAGGCCGAACCAGACCGTTTCGGTCGCGGCATCACCTGAGCCCTTCCAGCTCTCGCGCGCCTTGGCTTTCTGCTTTTGCATCGCGGCTTCGAACGCGGCTGTGTCGACGGAAACGCCGCGGGGTTTCAAAGCGTCCTGCGTGAGATCGAGCGGAAAACCATAGGTGTCGTAAAGCGTGAACGCGGTTTCGCCCTTGAAGCTGTCGCCCTTTTTCAGGGACTTGGACTCGTCTTCCAGCATCGCGAGCCCGCGCTCGAGCGTCTTGCGGAAACGGGTCTCTTCCAGCTTCAGGGTCTCGGTAATCAAGGACTCCGCGCGCACGAGCTCCGGATAGGCCGAGCCCATCTCGCGCACCAGAGCGGGCACCAGCCTGAACATCAGCGGGTCTTTGGCGCCGAGGAGTTCGGCGTAGCGCATGGCGCGGCGCATAATCCGGCGCAGCACATAGCCGCGGCCTTCATTCGACGGCAGCACGCCGTCTGCGACCAGGAAGGACGATGCGCGAAGATGATCGGCGATCACGCGGTGCGCCGCGCGGTTATCGCCTTCGGCCTTGACCCCGGTCGCCTCTTCGGAGGCCCTGATCAGTGCCTTGAAGAGATCGGTGTCGTAGTTGGAATAGACCCCCTGCATGATCGCGGAGATGCGTTCCAAGCCCATGCCGGTGTCAATCGACGGGCGCGGCAGGTCGATCCGCTTGTCTGGCGTGACCTGCTCGTACTGCATGAAAACGAGATTCCAGAACTCGAGGAAGCGGTCGCCGTCCTCGTC
>LNEZ01000102.1 GCA_001464215.1 Rhizobiales bacterium Ga0077548
CTTCACGTCCACGCGGGCGCGCTTGGCGGACTTGATCGGACCTTTTCCATCAATGGGATTACCGAGCGCATCGACGACGCGGCCGAGCAATTCCTTGCCGACCGGAACGTCCACGATCGCGCGGGTGCGCTTGACGGTCTGGCCTTCTTTAATGTCGCGGTCAGAACCGAAAATCACGATACCGACGTTGTCGCTCTCGAGGTTGAGCGCCATGCCGCGCACGCCATTTTCGAATTCGACCATTTCGCCGGCCTGGACGTTATCGAGGCCGTAGACACGGGCGATACCGTCACCGACGGAAAGCACTTGTCCTACTTCGGTCACTTCGGCGGCTTCACCGAAATTCTTGATCTGCTCTTTCAGGATTGCCGAAATTTCGGCGGCGCGGATGTCCATCAGCGGACCTCTTTCATCGCGTTACGAATGGAGTTGAGTTTGGTTTTGAGAGACGCGTCGATCATGCGGGAGCCGATTTTGACTTTGAGGCCGCCGAGGATCGCCGGATCGATTTTGACGTCGAGTTCGACCGATTTCTGCTTGGTGAAAGCAACGATCGATTCCTTGATGGTCGCGAGATGCTTGTCGTCGAGCTTCTCGGCAACCGTGACTTCGGCGCGGGTTTCACCGCGCGCCTTCGAGACGAGGGCATTGAAGCCTGAAATCATTTCGCGGATCGCAAACAGACGGCGGTTAGACGCCACCGTCGAGATGAACTTGGCGGCAAGGCCGCCGATCTTCGCCTTCGCAAGCACCGCGTCGATCGCCTTGGTCTGCTCATCGGCGGTGTAAACCGGGCTGCGGACGAGACGAACGAGATCGGTGCTGTCGTTCAGAAGTGCCGAAAAGCGGTCGAGGTCGCCCTTCACGGCGTCGATGGATTTCGCTTCGTGCGCCAGCTCATAGAGAGCCGTCGCATAGCGCCCGGCCATGCCGGAAATGATGGGTTCTTCAGCCGCCATCTGTGACTATTCTTTTTTTGCCCGTTCCAAGCGCTCGGCGCCGCGGCGAGCGGCCCGTAAGCTCTTGGAATTCAAGTGGGAATTCCGATTTCACGGAAAGCTGTGGAACGCCCCGAAAGCCCCGCGAAATCGGGCGTTTGCTACCATGCTGGCGCGGCGTTACGCAATGTTTTCCCCTGTCCGATTTGCCGCATCCGGCGCCGGAAGCCGGCCCTTTTGGCCGCAGCGGATGCGACTTTCCGGTAGCGCCCCCGGAATGCAACGCTGGCCGCGGGGTTTGCGGCGACGGGCGGCTGGAAATTGAGCGCAGATAACAAAGGTACCGGCGCTGAGGGGCAGACGGCGTTCCGCCCCGCGCTGATTTCGGCGCTTTGGGGCGGGTATAGCGGTTCCGATCTTCGGGACGATGCGCTGGCCGGGCTCACGGTCGCAATCGTAGCGCTCCCGCTCTCCATGGCGCTTGCCATCGCCTCAGGGCTGCCGCCCGAGCGCGGGCTCTATACCGCGATCATCGGCGGGTTCCTGATCTCGCTCCTCGGCGGCAGCCGCTTCCAGATCGGCGGACCAGCGGGCGCCTTTATCGTCCTGATCTCGCTGACCCTGGAGCGGCATGGCTATGACGGCCTCGTGCTCGCAACCATGCTTGCCGGCCTCATCATGGTGCTGGCCGGGGCGCTGCGGCTCGGGACCTTTATCAGGCATATCCCGCACCCGGTGACGGTCGGCTTCGCCGCCGGGATCGCGGTCATCATCTTCGCAAGCCAGTTGAAAGACCTGCTCGGCCTGCAACTCGCGAAAGAGCCCGGCCATCTCGCACCGAAGCTCGTTGCGATCTGGGATGTTTTACCGAGTGTGAAACCGCTGACGCTTGTTTTCAGCGCGACCTGCGTGATTGCGATTCTGGTTTTGCGGAAATATCGCCCGCGCTGGCCGGGCTTCGTGATCGTTGTCTTTGTCGCGGCTATTGTCGCCTGGCTCTCGCAACTCGATGTTGCGACCATCGGGTCGCGCTTTGGCGCGGTGCCTAATTCCTTGCCTGCACCCGTGCTGCCGGCTTTCGATATCGCGAAAATCTACGCCGTGCTGCCCGACGCGGTCGCGCTCGCACTCCTTGGCTCGATCGAGTCGCTCTTGTCCGCGCTCGTCGCCGACCGTATGTCCGGCGACAAACATCGCTCGAATATGGAGTTGGTCGCGCAGGGTACTGCGAATTTCGCTTCCGTCGCTTTCGGCGGTATGCCCGCGACCGGCACGATTGCACGCACCGCGACCAACATTCGCGCGGGCGCGAAGAGCCCGGTTTCGGGCATACTGCACGCCTTTTATCTTCTGATTTTCATGGCAATCGCGGCACCGCTCGCCGTGCATATTCCGCTTGCGGCCCTGGCTGCGGTACTTGTCGTGGTCGCACTCAACATGAGCGATCACAAGGAATTCCGCGAGATCGTGACAAAACACTGGACCGGCGCCGTCGTGCTGCTCGCGGTCTTCTTGATTACGGCATTCTATGATGTCGTGATCGCGATCGTCGCCGGTCTCGTGCTGACCTTTATCTTCCGCGCAGCGAAGCTCGAGCAGAAACGCTAGCTCAGAGAAAACTCTGCGGATCGACATCGACCTGCACGCGCAGGCTTCCGCGCGCCGGCGGCGCAGCGGCCAACCATTGCCGCACATAATGCGAGAGATCGAAATTGCGCGGCGAAGTGACGAGCAGCCGCCAGCGATGCCGCCCGCGGATCATCGAAAGCGGCGCTTCGGCGGGACCAAGCAGCCGCACGTCATCCGAAAGCGGCGCGCTCGCTGCCAGTTTTCGCGCATAAGACTCCGCGCTCGGACCCTCTTTCGCGGAAACAATGACCGCCACCATGCGCCCGAACGGTGGCAGATGCGCTTCTTCGCGTGAAGCAATTTCGCTGTCGTAGAAGGCATCGCGATCCCCCGCGAGCAATGCCTTCATCACCGGATGCTCGGGCTGATAGGTCTGCAGCAACCCGCGCCCGCCGGCTTTTTCACGCCCCGCACGGCCGACGACCTGATGCAGCAACTGAAACGTGCGTTCCGCCGCGCGCGGATCGCCGTAGTTCAGACCGAGATCGGCATCGATGATGCCGACCAGCGCCAACCCCGGAAAGTGATGGCCTTTCGCGACCAGTTGCGTGCCGATCACGATATCGACGTCGCGGTTGGTGACAGCTTCGAGTTCGGCACGGATCCGCTCGATGCCGCCCGCCATGTCGCTTGAGAGTACAAGTGTCCGTGCATCCGGAAACGCCGCGCGGACTTCTTCTTCGAGACGTTCGACACCGGGGCCGATCGGCACGAACGAATCCGGTGTTTCGCATTTCGGACAGTGCTGGGGCGGCGGCATATCGAAGCCGCAGTGATGGCAGACGAGACGCTTGCGATAGCGGTGCTCTACGAGCCAGGTATCGCAATTCACGCAGCGCATACGGAAGCCGCAGGAGCGGCACAGCGTCAACGGCGCATAACCGCGCCGGTTGAGAAACAGCAATGCCTGCTCGCCGCGCGTGATCGTTTCGCCGATTGCGGTCTCGAGACGCGGCGAAATCCAGCGGCCCTTGCGCGGGCCTTCTTTCTTGAGATCGATGGCTTCAAGTTGCGGCACTTCCGTGCCGCTGTAGCGCTCGGAAAGTTGCAGGCGCTTGTAACGCCCGCGCCGCGCGTTGTTTTCGGTCTCGATCGAAGGCGTCGCGGAAATCAAAACAACAGTGGCCTGCGCAAGCGACCCGCGCACCACCGCCATGTCGCGCGCATGATAATGCACGCCGTCTTCCTGCTTGTAGGCAGGATCGTGTTCTTCATCGAGCACGATCAGCGCGAGATCGTTGAACGGCAAAAACAACGCCGAGCGCGCACCGGCAACCACGCTGATTTCCCCCTTGGCAATCCCTTCCCATGTCCGCGCGCGCTTCCTCGGCGCAATCGCAGAGTGCCATTCCGCAGGACGCTCCCCGAAGCGCTCCGCGAAGCGGTCGAGAAAGCGCGTGGTGAGCGCGATTTCGGGAAGCAGGATCAGCGCCTGCCGATTCTGTTTCAGAATTTCCGCGACCGCCTCGAAGTAAACTTCGGTCTTGCCGGAGCCGGTAACGCCATCGAGCAGGTTCACCGAAAACTTTCTCGCTCGCACGGCATCGCGCAATTCATTCGCTGCCGAAGTCTGCGCCGGATTCAATTCCGGCACTGCAAACCCGGCATCCGGCGGCAGCGCAATCGACTCCGGCGGCAGCGCGACCGCTTCAAGCGCGCCCTGATCGATCAGGCCGTCGATCACGCCGGGAGAAACACCCGCTTCTTCGGCGGCTTCGGATTTGGAGCGCAACAGGCCGTTCTCAAGAAGCGAAAGCACGCGCGCGCGCGCTTCGGTCATGCGCGGAGGTTTCAAACCCGTCACGCGCACGCCGATCTTTTCGCGCGCGGCACCTAACTCAGAACTGCGCCGCAGTGCCATGCGCAGCACCATGCCGCGCGGAGCGAGCGTGTAGTCCGCGATCCAGTCGATCAGCTTCACGAGCTCGAGCGGCAGGCGCGGGTAGTCCGACTTAGCAATGATGCTTTTCAGCTTTGCGGTCGCCGGCGCCTCGCCCGAGCCCGGCCACACCACGCCAGTCTCTTCGCGATTGCCGAGCGGCACGTGTACGATTTCGCCCGGCGACAATGCCTCGCTCGTTTTGTACGAGTAAGGCCGGTCCACCGCGAGCGGCACAAGCACATCGACGATTCGTTCGGCCATTATTTGCGCGATTTCTTGGCGTTCTCTGGGGTTTAAGCGGAAGTTAAGCCGAGCGGAGCGACAACGGGATTCCATGTCAAGCCGCGTGAAGCCGATAGATAAGGACGCCCGCAACACTGCGGAAGCGCAACTTTTCTCCGTGGCCGCCAAAGACGTGCTCACCGAGCTGAAGCGCTGGCTGGAATTCATCGCAGCCGAGCGACGCCTTTCGCCGAAAACCTGCGAGGCATATGCCCGCGATGTCGGCTTTTTTCTTTCGTTTCTCACCGGACATCTGGGACACGCGCCAAAGCTTTCCGATCTTTCGAAGCTCGCGCCTTCGGACATCCGCTCTTTCTTGGCGTTCCGCCGTTCGAACGGCGTCGAGGCGCGCACACTACAGCGCTCGCTGGCAGCCGCGCGCTCCTTCGCGCGTTTTCTGGAACGCGAAGGGCGCGGTAAATCCGGCGCGCTCTCCGCGGTGCGCGCGCCGAAAGTCGCAAAAACGCTTCCTCGCCCGCTCGACAGCGCCTCTGCAATCGCGCTCTCCGATCCTGCGACGCGCGCCTACGAAGAGCGCGAGCCCTGGGTGCTCGCGCGTGACGCCGCTGTGCTCTCTCTTCTTTACGGCGCCGGACTTCGTATTGCCGAAGCGCTTTCCCTGAAACGAATTGAAATTCCTGCGCCTGGCACAGCCGACTCGATCACCGTCACCGGCAAAGGCAACAAGGCGCGCATGGTGCCGCTGATTCCGCAGATCACTTTAGCCATCGCAGACTACATCGCGATCTGCCCGTTCGATCTTGCCGCCGATGAGCCGGTATTTCGCGGCGAGAAAGGCGGGCCGCTTAGCCCGCGCATCGTTCAGCTTGCGATGGAAAGAATGCGCGGCGCGCTGGGCTTGCCCGACTCCGCGACCCCGCACGCATTGCGTCACTCGTTTGCCACGCACTTGCTGGCACGCGGCGGCGATCTGAGGTCAATTCAGGAACTGCTTGGCCATGCGTCGTTGGCCACTACGCAGATCTATACGCAGGTTGATTCCACGCATCTTCTCGAAGCCTATCGCGCCGCGCATCCGCGCGCGCGCTGACTCACATATGAATTGCGCGCTTGTCGACGCCGAGGGCTGCTTCCTTCACCGCTTCCGATAGCGTCGGATGCGGGTGGCAGGTGCGCGCGATATCTTCCGCCGAGCCCGAGAATTCCATCGTGATGGTCGCTTCGGTGATCATCGTGCCTGCATCCGGCCCGACGATGTGAACGCCAAGCACCTTGTCAGTCTTGTCGTCGGAAAGAATTTTCACGAAGCCTTCGGTGGTCTTGTTCACTTTGGCGCGGCCGTTCGCGGTGAACGGGAATTTCCCGACCTTGTAGGCGATGTTCGCCTGCTTCAGTTCTTCCTCGGTTTTGCCGACACTCGCCACCTCCGGATAGGTGTAGATCACGTTCGGGATTGCGTCGTAGTTCACGTGGCCCGCTTTACCCGCAATGAGTTCGGCAACCGCAATACCTTCGTCCTCGCCCTTGTGCGCGAGCATCGCGCCGCGAACCACGTCGCCGATTGCGAAGATGCCTTTGACATTGGTCTGGAAATGATCGTCGATCTTAACACGGCCGCGCTCGTCCAGCTCCACGCCCGCTTCTTTCAAACCGAGACCTTGCGTGAACGGCACGCGGCCGACTGCGACCAGCACGACATCGGCTTCGACCGTTTCCGCCTTGCCACCTGCGGCAGGCTCAACTGACGCCTTCAGCGTCTTGCCCTTGGTATCGACCGCGGTCACCTTCGAACCGAGCTTAAAGGTCATGCCCTGCTTTTCGAGAATACGCTGAAACTGCTTCGCGACTTCGCCGTCCATGCCCGGAAGAATGCGATCGAGGAATTCGACGACCTGCACTTCCGCGCCGAGACGCCGCCACACCGAACCAAGCTCAAGACCGATCACGCCTGCACCGACAACGAGTAATTTTGCCGGCACCTTGTCGAGCGCAAGCGCGCCGGTCGAAGACACCACGCGCTTCTCGTCGATCTCGATGCCCTTGAGGCGCGTTACATCGGAGCCCGTGGCAATCACGATATTCTTGGCTTCGACTATCTTTCCGCCGACTTCGATCTTGCCGGGGCCGGTGATTTTCCCGGTTCCTTTGAAAGTGTCGATCTTGTTTTTCTTGAACAGGAAGTCGACGCCCTTCACGTTGCCGTCGACGCCTTCCTGCTTGAAGGATTGCATCTGTTTCAGGTCTAACTTCGGCTTGGAAACGCCGATGCCCATGCCGGCGAAATCATGCGCGGCTTCTTCGAACAAGTGAGATGCGTGCAAGAGCGCCTTCGAGGGAATGCAGCCGACGTTCAGGCACGTGCCGCCGAAGGTTTTGTCCTTTTCGATCACCGCGGTTTTGAGCCCAAGCTGCGCGCCGCGAATGGCGCAGACATACCCGGCGGGACCGGAACCGATGACGACGAGATCGTAGGACATGACGAATTCCTTTTAGTCTTTGCGAGCTTATCGATTGAAAAGCATATGGCCGGGACGATGCCCGGCCACAAGAGGTCGTTAGAGATCGAGGACCAGCCTTGCAGGATCTTCAAGACCTTCCTTGATCCGTACCAGCGCCGTCACCGCTTCGCGGCCGTCGACAATGCGGTGATCGTAGGAAAGCGCGAGATACATCATCGGCTTGACCACCACCTGCCCCTTCACCGCGACCGGACGCTCCTCGATGCGGTGCATACCGAGAATGCCGGATTGCGGCGCGTTCAGGATCGGCGTGGACAAGAGCGAGCCGTAGATGCCGCCGTTCGAAATCGTGAACGTGCCACCCTGCATCTCGCCGATTGAAAGCTGGCCGTCGCGCGCGCGCTTGCCGAAATCGGCAATCGTCTTTTCGATTTCCGCAATCGACATCTGATCCGCGTTGCGCACCACCGGCACGACGAGACCCTTCTCGGTGCCGACCGCGACACCGATGTGATAATAATTTTTATAGACGAGATCGGTGCCGTCGATCTCCGCGTTGACCGCGGGCACTTCTTTCAGCGCCTGGATGCAGGCCTTCACGAAGAAGCCCATGAAGCCGAGCTTCACGCCGTGCTTCTTCTCGAACGCTTCTTTGTATTCGGCACGCATCTTCATGACCGCACTCATGTCCACGTCGTTGAACGTGGTGAGCATGGCGGCCGTGTTCTGCGCATCTTTCAGGCGGCGCGCGATGGTCTGGCGTAGCCGCGTCATCTTCACGCGCTCTTCGCGCGATGCGTCGTCGGCAGGCGACGGCGCGCGCATCTGCGCGACCGGCTGCGGCGCAGCGGAAGGTCCGCGCTCGATAGCACTCAACATATCGCCCTTGGTCACGCGTCCGTCTTTGCCGGTACCGGAAACATTCGAAGGATCGACGCCGCTCTCGGCGCCAAGACGGCGCACCGACGGTGCCTGTGCATTGTCGGTGGCAGAACGCTGCTCGTTGCCGCTGCGCGGCGCAATCGGCGTGGCCCCCGCCGCAATCGGCTTCGTGGTTTCGGTTTTCTGATCAGGACGCCCTGCGGCGGCGGGAACGCTCTTGTCTTTCGGGGCCGAGCCCGTCGAGGCAGCACCACCCGCGCCTTCCTTGATCGAACCCAGCACCGCGCCGATCGTGACGGTCTGGCCGTCTTTGGCGACGATTTCTGCGAGCACACCGGCGGCGGGCGCAGGCACTTCGACCGTCACCTTGTCGGTCTCGAGTTCGACCAGCGGCTCGTCGGCTTTCACCGCATCGCCCGGCTTCTTGTACCATTTGCCGATGGTGGCTTCGGTGACGGATTCGCCCAAAGTCGGCACGCGGATTTCGGTCGCCATCTTCTTCTCCAGCGCTCTGCTTTAGCCCAGCGCTTCTTCGAGGAATTGCTGTAGTTGCTTCAGGTGCATCGACATCAGACCCGTGGCCGTCGAAGCCGACGCCGCACGGCCGACATAGCGCGCCCGCTTGTTTTTGGCACCCACGTTTTCGAGCAGCCATTCGACGTAAGGCTGAACGAAAGCCCACGCGCCCTGATTCTTCGGCTCTTCCTGACACCAGATAACTTCCGCGTTCTTGAAGCGCGAAAGCTCGGTTGTGAGCGCTTTGAGCGGGAACGGATAAAGCTGCTCGACGCGCAGGATATAGATGTCGTTCAACCCGCGCTTCTCGCGCTCTTCGTAGAGATCGTAATAGACCTTGCCCGAGCAGAGCACGACGCGGCGCATCTTCTCGTCGGCGACGAGCTTGGTGGGCGAATCTTTCAGATACTGCGCGTCGTCCCACAACACGCGGTGGAACGAGGTCTCCGGGCCGAGCTCTGCGAGTGTCGATACCGCGCGCTTGTGGCGGAGAAGCGACTTCGGCGTCATCAGGATGAGCGGCTTGCGGATATCGCGCTTCAACTGGCGGCGCAGCACATGGAAGTAATTCGCAGGCGTCGTGCAGTTCGCGACCTGCATATTGTCCTCGGCGCATAATTGCAGGAAGCGCTCGAGACGCGCGGAGGAATGCTCCGGTCCCTGTCCTTCATAGCCGTGCGGTAGCAGGCAGACGAGGCCCGACATACGAAGCCATTTTCGCTCGCCAGAGCAGATGAATTGGTCGAACACGACCTGCGCGCCGTTCGCAAAATCCCCGAACTGCGCTTCCCAGAGTGTCAGCGCATTCGGCTCTGAAAGCGAATAGCCGTACTCGAAACCGAGCACCGCTTCTTCGGAAAGCATCGAGTTGATGACTTCGTACACGCCCTGCTTTTCGCGAATGTGATTGAATGGCTTGTAGCGGCGCTCATCGACCTGATCGGTCAGCACCGAATGGCGTTGCGAGAAGGTGCCGCGCTCGACGTCCTGCCCTGACAGACGTACACGATGACCGTCCAGCAGGAGCGTGGAGAAAGCGAGCGCTTCGCCAGTCGCCCAGTCGATGCCGGCACCGGTGTCGATCGCCTTCTTGCGGTTCTCAAGGAAACGCAAAATCGTCTTATGCGCGTTAAAGCCTTCCGGCACGGAAGTAATCTGTGCGCCGATTTCTTTGAGCGTTTTGAGATCGACGCCGGTTTCGCCGCGGCGCGGATCGTCGATTTCTTTTGCGGCCTTCATGCCGGACCAGCGCCCGTCGAGCCAATCCGCCTTGTTCGGCTTGTAGCTCTGGCCCGCTTCGTATTCGGCTTCCAGCTTCGCGCGCCATTCGGCTTTCAGGCCATCGACTTCGCCCGCAGCGACAACGCCTTCTTCCTCGAGCTTCTTCGAATAGAGATCGAGCGTGGACGCGTGCGCGCGGATCTTTTGATACATCAGCGGCTGCGTGAACGCCGGCTCGTCGCCTTCGTTGTGGCCGAAGCGGCGATAGCAGAACATATCGATCACGACCGGCTTATGGAATTTCATCCGGAATTCGGTCGCGACCTTGGCAACGAATACGACCGCTTCCGGATCGTCGCCATTTACGTGGAATATCGGCGCCTCGATCATCTTCGCGACATCCGACGGATACGGCGAAGACCGCGAATATCGCGGATTGGTCGTAAACCCGATCTGGTTATTGATGATGAAGTGAATCGAGCCGCCGGTGCGGTGACCCTTGAGGCCCGAGAGGCCGAAACATTCGGCAACAACGCCCTGACCCGCGAACGCTGCGTCGCCGTGGATCAGTAGCGGCATCGCCGAGATGCGGTCCTCCGGTTTGTCGCCGAACAGGTCCTGTTTCGCGCGCACTTTACCGAGCACAACCGGATCGACAATCTCGAGATGCGAGGGGTTCGCGGTGAGCGAAAGATGCACCTCGTTGCCGTCGAACTCGCGGTCCGATGAAGCGCCGAGGTGATACTTCACGTCGCCTGAGCCTTCGACTTCGGTTGGCGTTGCCGAGCCGCCCTTGAATTCGTGGAAGATCGCGCGATGCGGCTTCGCCATCACTTGGCTGAGCACGTTCAAACGCCCGCGATGGGCCATGCCGAGCACGATCTCTTTGCAGCCGAGCGCGCCGGAGCGCTTGATGATCTGCTCCATCGCCGGAATCATCGCTTCGCCGCCATCTAAGCCGAAGCGCTTGGTGCCGGTGTACTTCACGTCGATGAACTTCTCGAAGCCTTCGGCTTCGACGAGCTTGTTCAAGATCGCGCGTTTGCCTTCGCGCGTGAAGGTGATTTCCTTGTCAGGTCCTTCGATCCGTTCCTGCAACCACGCCTTCTCTTCCGGATCGGACATATGCATGAATTCGATGCCGATAGTCTGGCAGTAGGTGCGGCGGAGAATCCCCACCATCTCGCGCACGCTTGCGAATTCCAGCCCGAGCACGTGATCGATGAAAATCTTGCGGTCGAGATCGGCTTCGGTGAAGCCGTAAGACGCCGGATCGAGTTCCGGGTGCGGCGCTTCCGGCTCCATGCCGAGCGGATCTAACTTCGCTTCGAGATGACCGCGCATACGGAAGGCGCGGATCATCATCAATGCCTTGACGGAGTCGCGTGTTGCCTGCTGCACGTCGGCTTCGGAAAGCTCGACGCCTTTCGATGCCGCCTTGCCTTTGATCTTGTTGCCGACCGCGATTTCGGTCGCAGCCCAGTTGCCGTCGAGCGCTGCGACGAGTTCGCCGTTTGCAATCAGCGGCCAGCCCGGCTTTTTCCACGACGGACCTTTCGCGCTCTTTTCGATCGCCGAGCGGTCGTCGCCCTTCATCTGCTCGAACAGAATGCGCCAGCTCTCGTCGACCGACGACGGGTTCTGCTGATACCGGGCGTAGAGGTCTTCGATGTAAGCGGCGTTGCCGCCATCAAGGAAAGAGGAGTTCAGAAAGCCTTGGTTGCTTGCTTCGCGTGCCATGTTCATCCCGGACGCGTCGAAAGCGTCCACCATTTGCGCGCCTGCCCGACGGGGCCGCGCTGCTGTTTCTATGCCTACATAAGACTTCGAAAATATGAGGAAACGAGGTCTTAGCTGTACCCCGCGCCGCGCAGGGCTCTTTTAATAGGGCATCGCCCCACGCTCAATATAAGAAGGCTATCGTAAGCAACGATTTAAACGCGAAACGGGCGCCATCCTGTTTCAGGAAGCGCCCGTTTTATAAGCATTTCTACGTGGTCTGGCGGCTCAGCCCTTGAGCACTTCGACCAAGGTCTTGGCGAGACGTGCCGGCGATTGGGAGACCTTGATACCGGCGGCCTCCATCGCCTCGATTTTTGATTCTGCGCCACCCTTGCCGCCCGAGATGATTGCGCCCGCATGGCCCATGCGGCGGCCCGGAGGAGCGGTACGCCCGGCAATAAATCCGGCCATCGGCTTCTTGCGGCCGCGCTTGGCTTCGTCCTTCAGGAATTGCGCCGCGTCCTCTTCGGCCGAGCCGCCGATTTCGCCGATCATTATGATCGCTTCGGTCTTCGGGTCACCGAGGAATTTTTCGAGGACATCGATGAATTCGGTGCCCTTCACCGGGTCGCCGCCGATACCGACGCAGGTGGTCTGGCCTAAGCCTTCGGCGGTGGTCTGGAACACCGCTTCGTAGGTCAGCGTGCCGGAGCGCGAGACGATGCCGACCTTGCCGGGCTTGTGGATGTGACCCGGCATGATGCCGATCTTGCACTCGCCGGGCGTAATCACGCCGGGGCAGTTCGGACCCAGGAGCCGCGACTTCGAGCCCGCAAGCGAGCGTTTCACCCGCACCATGTCGAGCACTGGCACGCCTTCGGTAATCGTCACGATTAGCGGAATTTCCGCGTCGATCGCTTCGCAAATCGCATCCGCGCAGCCGGCGGGCGGAACGTAGATCACGCTCGCGTCCGCGCCGGTCGCCTCGCGCGCTTCGCGCACTGTGTTGAAGACCTGAAGATTGAGGACCATCTTGGTGCCGTAAGCGATTGCCTGCTCGGTGTGGAACGAGCCGGTCTTGCCGGTCATGCCTTGGGTCAGAACTTTCGTGTTCTTGTCGACGAGGATCGCCATCTCACTTGCCTCCCTTCAATGCCTTCACAATTTTCTGTGCGGCATCGTCGAGATCGTCGGCGGAGACGACGTTCAATCCCGATTCATTGATGATCTTCTTGCCAAGCTCGACGTTCGTGCCTTCGAGACGAACGACCAGCGGCACTTTCAGCCCGACTTCTTTCACGGCTGTCACGACACCCTGCGCGATGACATCGCACTTCATGATCCCGCCGAAGATGTTGACGAGAATCCCCTTCACGTTCGGATCGGAGGTGATGATCTTGAACGCGGCGGTAACTTTTTCGGTGGTCGCGCCGCCGCCGACGTCGAGGAAGTTTGCAGGCGCTTCGCCATAGAGCTTGATGATGTCCATCGTCGCCATG
>LNEZ01000103.1 GCA_001464215.1 Rhizobiales bacterium Ga0077548
CGCGATGTAGGAGAGATCGTACTTCGACGCCTCGATCTCTTTGGCGTCTTCTTCCGTAAGATCGCGCAGTTCCACGATCTTCGGGTGACGATAGAGCGCGTTCGAATCGAAACCGACTTTGGCGTCGAGACAGATCAGCTTGTTGTCCTTGGTCACGACCAGCGGATTGATTTCCAAGAGGCTCATGTCAGTCGCGGTGAACGCGGCATAGAGCTTGTTCGCCATGTTCTCGGCTTGCTTGGCGAGATCGCCCTCTAGCTTCAGCGCGTTGGCCACGCGGCGGCCATGATGCGGCATGATGCCTGTCGCCGGATCGACCGAGAAGGTCACGATCTTTTCCGGCGTGTCGTGCGCGACTTCTTCGATGTTCATGCCGCCTTCGGTGGAGACGACAAAAGCGATGCGCGAAGTCTCGCGGTCGACCAGCATCGAAAGATAAAATTCTTTCGCGATCAGCGAGCCTTCTTCGACATAGAGGCGGTTGACCTGCTTACCAGCCGGACCGGTCTGGTGCGTGACCAGCGTGGAGCCAAGGATGCGCTTGGCTTCCTTCTCGACATCTTCGATGGATTTGACGACCTTGACGCCGCCGGCTTTGCCGCGGCCGCCCGCATGAATCTGGGCCTTTACGACCCAGACCGGACCGCCGAGTTTCTTCGCGGCATCGACCGCTTCCTGCACCGAAAGCGCAGGAAGGCCGTAAGCGACGGGAACGCCGAACTCGCGAAGAACCGCCTTGCCTTGATATTCGTGGATGTTCATCGCGTATTTCGTCCCCCAGTTTCGTTCTTATTTCGCGAGATCGGGCGCGATCTTGATGCAGGCTTCGATCAGGCCCTTCACCGCATCGACCGACTTGTCGAACATCGCGCGCTCGGTCTTGTCCATTTCGATATCGACCACGCGTTCGACACCCTTCGCGCCGATGACAACCGGCACGCCGACGTAAATATTCTTCAGGCCATATTCGCCGTTGAGATGGGCCGCGACCGGAAGCACGCGCTTCTTGTCCTT
>LNEZ01000104.1 GCA_001464215.1 Rhizobiales bacterium Ga0077548
CCGCCGGCGCATAGAAGGCCGAGCCGGTTTTCAGCAAGTTCACGATTTCCGCACCGCCGTCGCGCGTGCGCTGAATGATCTTGTCGAGGCGCTCCTGCGTGGTCCAACCCATCTTCACGAGATCGGGGAGCGGAATGCCGGCGACCGTCGAATAGCGCGCGAGCGGCACCATGGTGTCGCCGTGGCCGCCGAGCACGAAGGCGGTGACATCCTCGACCGAAACCTTGAATTCCTCGGCCAGGAAATAACGGAAGCGCGCGGAGTCCAAAACGCCGGCCATGCCGACCACCATGTTCTTCGGCAGGCCGGACGCTTTTTGAAGCGCCCACACCATTGCATCCAATGGGTTGGTGATGCAGATGACGAAAGCGTTCGGCGCGAATTTCTTGATGCCGACGCCGACCTGCTCCATCACCTTGAGATTGATGCCGATGAGATCGTCGCGGCTCATGCCGGGCTTGCGCGGCACACCCGCGGTGACGATGACGACGTCCGCGCCTTCGATGGCTTCATAGGTGTTCGTGCCGGAGAGCTTCGCGTCGAACATATCGACCGGCGAGGACTGGGCGAGGTCGAGCGCTTTGCCTTGGGGAATGCCTTCGGCGATGTCGAACAGAACGACGTCTCCGAGTTCCTTAAGACCTACGAGGTGGGCAAGGGTGCCGCCGATCTGACCGGCGCCGATCAAGGCGATTTTGTTGCGAGCCATGGTGGGGAAACTCTTCGCTAGCGTTGGAAAGACTGCGCTGGCTTATCCATTTGATAGGGGCACCGCAACAAGACCTCGGGCTTATCCGCCCTTCTGATATACATAATACCAGCAGCTAACCCGATCCTCGTCTAGACCGAAAACGCATTAGCGGCGCAGCAAAAGACGCTGCACTGCGGGTTCTTTCAGGCTGATTGAGTGCTTCGATTAAGCGCGCGGACCGGGCGCTTATTTCTTCGAGGGTCCGGCATGACCGTGCGCGAGTGCCAGATATTCGGTCGAGCCCATTTCGATCAGACGCGAGCCGGTGCGCTTGAACTCGGTCGCCTCGATCGTGCCCGCGCCCTGATAAATCTCGTCGCGCTCGGCGGCGGCGGAGGCAACCAGCTTCACTGCGTTGTCGTAGAGCGCGTCGATCAGAAGAATGAACCGTTTGGCCTCATTCCGCTGCTCCGGGCTCATCACCGGAATATCCTCGATCACGACGGTATGAAAATTGTGAGCGATCTGCACGAAGTCGGCCGCCCCGAGCGGCTGATGGCAGAGATCGGAGAAGTCGAAACGCGCGGCACCATTGCCGGAAAACGGGACATGAATCATGCGCCCGCGATACGAGAGATCGCACGGCGCGCCGCCCGCGCGGCCGGCGAGTTTGCGCCAAACTTCGTCGATCTGCTGCTGCGCCTCGCGATCCGCCGGCACGTGCCACATCTGTGTGCCGGATAGTTTCTCTAGCCGGTAGTCGGTCCGCGCGGCGAGATTGATCGTGTCGCACTTCGTCTCGAGCAGTTTCACGAACGGCAGGAACAGCGGCCGATTGAGACCTTCTTTATATAACTCGCCCGGCGGTACATTCGAGGTCGCGGCCACGACAACGCCGCGCTCGAATAGCCGCTCGAACAGCCGCGACAGGATCATCGCATCCGCGATGTCGTTCACGTGGAATTCGTCGAAGCACAACAGAAGCGTTTCGTCCGCAAGCTCGCTTGCTACCGGCGAGATCGGATCGCCGTCCTTCGACTTGTCCTCTTTCATCGCCTGGCGGACGGCATTCAGCCGGTCCTGCACATCAGCCATGAACTCGTGAAAATGCACCCGGCGCTTCTTCTCGACCTTCGCCGTCTCGAAGAAAAGGTCCATCAGCATGGTCTTGCCGCGGCCGACATCGCCCCAGATATAAAGACCGCGCGGTGCCTGTTGCGCGCCACGCGCCATCAGCCAGCCGAGCGACGAGGATTTCGACGCGCGCCGGTAATTCGCTAACTCGTCCTGCAATTTCTGTAGCCGATCGGCAGCTCGTGCCTGCGCAGGATCCCGCTCCAGCGCACCGCTCTCGACCAGTCCCGCATAACGTTCGGCAATTCCGGGCATTGGGAGCGGACGGCCTTTCTTATGAATAAGCAGCCGGACCTAACCCCGCGCCGGAGAATCGGGCAAGGCGTGACAGAAAGGCCGTTTCGCAGGTGCAGCACGGACCTGCGGCCCGCGCATTAAGGCTTAATTAACCACCCGACGCAGGCGGAATACACAAGCTGAAATAACTAGTTAGCAGGAATTCGCCCTAGCCCTGTTTTCGCCGCCCTGTTGTCATCAGGCGGCTACAGGACAACTTCAGGGTTGAAAATTGCTGCACTGCACATACATGAGTTCCAGCAGAGGGCTGGTTCGATTCGATGTCAGTCAGCCCTGAGGATTGGACGATGACGACGAACGTGAATACCGACGCACAAATCTCTTTCCGGAAACTGTGGGCCAGCGACAGCGCGGCCTTGCAGGCGCATCTTCTGCGCCTCGATCCGGAGAGCCGACGTATGCGCTTTGGTACGCCGGTCACCGATTATTTCATCGAGCAATACGCACAGAACGCGCTCGGCAGCCATTCGATCGCGCACGGCTACTTCGTGGACGGCGTCTTGCGCGGGGTCGCGGAGCTGCGCGGCTTTCGCGGCGTCGCTGGCGGCGAAGCCGAAGCGGCATTCAGCGTCGAACAGACCCACCAGAACCGCGGTATCGGCACCGAATTGTTCGGCCGCACGGTTCTCGCCGCGCGAAATCGAGGAATTTCCAAGCTTTTCGTCAATTTCCTCTCGCAAAACCAGCGAATGCAGGCGATTGCAAAGAAGTTCGATGCAGTTGTCACGTACGACTCTGACGGCGGACACGCGCAAATCGAAGCGCCGCGCGCAAATCCGATGTCGGTGTGGAAGGAAGCGCTCACCGACGGCCAGGACCTCGCTGATACGGTGATGCAGTCGCATTCGCGCGCATTACACTCGGCCTGACGCGTAATTTTGCGAATTTGATTCGTTAAGAGAGCGTTGACGCGCCTTCGGGCGCGTTCTCGTACGCGCGAAAAACGAATCACCCAGCGCGAATCAGTGCGCGTTTTGCCAAAAAATGACTCGCAGTTGCGTTCTCGAGGCTCGTTTTCGCTCGCCTGTGAATAATTTTTTCAAGAGGGTTAAACGATTGCGTGCAGGAATTTTTGCAATGCGCGCGGCATGAAAACGAGAATCGAACCGCAAAAAACACTCCTTCGCTAACGTACTGAAAGTTCGAGCATTTTCTTTTCAAAGCAAGCGTTACGAGGAGTTTTCGTTGTCAATCGAAAACTATTTTCGCCGCGAAGTTTCCGAACGCAACACCTCGTAGTTTGAGTCTCGAACACACACGATATCTGCCCTGCCTATTGGCAAATGACTCAAGCGTGCGCGATATGTCGCTGCCGGTTGTTTGATTCGGACGCAGATGCCCAGGAGCGACTCAACCAGTCCCATGATGGGTATCTTCGGGATCGGACCGAAGGAAACTTCAAAACCGCGCCGCACGAGGGAATCGAAAGCTAAATCCGGTTCTGACGCGCGCAACCCAACATCCGCCAAGAGGCATATCATGGCAAAACGTCGTAAGAAGGCGAAAGCGAAGAAGGCAAAGAAGAAGACGAAGAAGCGTCGCAAGAAGAAGAAGGCGATGTAACTCTTCGCTACTCGCGAATAGTTTTCGATGGCCGTATGCCGCAAGGCATACGGCCATCAGCTTTTCAGGGCCTTGTGGCCTTAAAACTTTCTTGCAGGCGCCCGCGTTAACCCGGCTGCGCGCATCGCGTTTCCCGCTTCTTAACCGGGCGCCAACTATAAAAGACGCCATCAGATCCCGTATCGGGCCATCCGGATGCGCTCTTTTCTGCGAGTTTTTTTCGTTTTCTGGTTCGCGGCAACGGCACTCGTTGTCGTGGCGCTAGCGCTGGCGGCGCTGAAAGCCGTCGCGCTGGTTGCTTCCGCGTCACTTTATAACGCTCTCCTGCCCGTCGTATCCGGCGGACAGGCCATGGCGTGGCTCGTATGGGGCTTGGTCCTCGGCATCGTGATCCTGCCGGTCTTCGCCTCCTGCATCGTGCTCGTGCTCGGCATGATGCGTTTGCTGAAGGGCTGGCCCTTCCGCGCGCGGAGCCGCACCGAGTAAGCGGAACGAGACGCCAGCTCAGAGCTGGCGCGTCACCATCTTCTTCTTGATTTCCGCAATCGCCTTGGCAGGGTTCAAACCCTTGGGGCACGCGTTCGCGCAATTCATGATGGTGTGGCAGCGATAGAGCCGGAACGGATCTTCGAGATCGTCGAGACGCTCGCCGGTAGCTTCGTCGCGGCTGTCCACGATCCAGCGCTGGGCCTGAAGAAGCGCGGCCGGACCCAGATAGCGGTCGGAATTCCACCAATAGCTGGGGCACGACGCCGAACAGCACGCGCACATGATGCACTCATAGAGCCCGTCGAGCTTTTCGCGGTCTTCGTGGCTCTGCTTCCATTCCGCCGAAGGCTCCGGCGTCGTGGTTTTCAACCACGGCTCGATCGAAGCGTGCTGCGCGTAGAAGTTCGTCAGATCCGGCACGAGGTCTTTGACCACCGCCATATGCGGCAGCGGGTAGATTTTCACGGTGCCTTT
>LNEZ01000105.1 GCA_001464215.1 Rhizobiales bacterium Ga0077548
CGCGCGAAATCCATGTCGGTGCGGCGATACTGAAGTGCCACAAGATCCGCGATGATCTGGCGCTGATTCAGCTTGTCGCCTTTCTTCACGTCGAAGGTCATGCGCGAATAAGTTTCGACCGAGCCGATGCCGTATATGCACGACACCGACGCCACGATGATCACATCGTCGCGCTCTAAGAGCGCGCGCGTCGCCGAGTGGCGCATCCGGTCGATCTGCTCGTTGATCGCGGAATCTTTCTCGATGTAGGTGTCGGTGCGAGGGACATAGGCTTCCGGCTGGTAGTAGTCGTAGTAGGAAACGAAATACTCGACCGAATTTTCCGGGAAGAAATTCTTGAACTCGCCGTAGAGCTGCGCGGCGAGTGTCTTGTTCGGAGCCAAGATCAGCGCCGGGCGCTGCACGCGCTCGATCACCTGCGCCATGGTGTAGGTCTTGCCGGAGCCGGTGACGCCGAGAAGCACCTGTGTGCGCTCGTTGTCCTTCACGCCTTTGACCAGTTCCTCGATCGCGGCCGGCTGGTCGCCGGCGGGCTGATACTCGGAGACGAGCTTGAACTTCTTGCCGCCCTCGGATTTTTGCGGGCGCTCGGGGCGATGCGGCGCCCACGCGGCATTGTTGATTTCGGGGCGGCCGTTCTGGATCAGGCTCGCGAGCGCATCGGCGGAAGCCTTCACGCCGAGCGAAGGCATGAAATCCTGCTCGTTCTCCGGCTTCTCGAAGCCCGCCGCGCGGGCGAGTTCCGGGTCGAGCGTAGGCGCGGGCTGCGACGAAACGTCGAAGTCCATCTGCGGGCGCTCGGCCATGCCGTGGCTCACGCCACGGGCGGTCCGATAGGGCTTTTCGGCCTTACCGGCCTTTGGCTTCGACTCTTTGGGCATGACCCGAATATGGGGGCAGGAACGCGGCTAGGAAAGGGCGGCGGGTTGGCCGAAATTGCGAAAAATTCGCGCATTGGCCGTGACGCGAAGTTCAGTCGCCGCCGCCGATATAGCCCGCGATTTGCCAGTTGCCGTTGCGCTTCACGTAGCACACGCGCGGGTCGAGCGGCGTATAAAGCTCGCCGGGCGCAACGAAGCCGCGCTTGCCTTCGTGCGTGATCACCTGCGTCCAGTCTTTTGTGACATCGAAGCTCTGCGCGCGTGCCGAAAGCTCGGTGAAAACATAATGCGCGGTGAGTTTCGCGATCTCCGGCGAGCCGGGTTCGCCTTTTTCGCGCAGGATCACGTGCGCGTGCGCGGGATAGCTCCAGTCGAACACGTCGCTGTTCGTGTCTTTCAGAAGTTTCTCGAACGCCTTCTCGTTGTATTTCGGCTCCGGCGGTCCGCAAAAGACGCCTTTGCGCTTCGCGTGCGGGCCGGACATCTGATCGGCAAGTGCCGCGAGCGAGCGCCAGCCATCGTCGTTGGCCTCGGCGAGGCCAAAGGCCGTTGCGAAATTAATGAAGGGCGATTTCTTCTTGTCGAAGCCGCCGCCGAAGTCACGCTCCCAGAAGAAGTTTCGCGCGACCAGCTTTTGCAGCGCGTCGCTGTCTTTCTTGCGCGCGATGTCGCTGAGCGTCGCGCGAAAGATCGCGAGCGACGGATCGTCCGGTTCACCGGGAATCGTCACCGCGACGAGCGAATAGCTCTTCCATTTAGGTTGGGCTTCGGCAGCGCCGGCAACGGCCAGCGCCGCAAGCGCAATCGCGGCAAGGCGTTTCATACCCTCCGGAAGGTAACACCGATCAGGAGAATAATGTAGCCGATCAGCAGCAACTCATAGACGTAGCGCGGATTAATGATCGGGATTTGCACGACGCGGTAATAGATTAGGAGCGAAATGACCGCGCAAACGACCGAGATCGCGAAAAAAAGCATCGAAGGAGGGGTGAGGGCGAAGCCGCCCCGGCGATAGGCCATGAGAATGTCTCCAGAAAGAAAAACAAAAAGCGTCCGGCGCGGATAACGCGCGAAGGGCAGCCGGTGTTCCGGTCTTTTTTAGAGGCCCTTGAACATCGCGCCGATCATCAGCACGGCCCATGCCCCGGTCATGAAGGCGAAGCGGTGCAGGCCCACGAACGGGATCGGCATGATCAGGCTGAGCAGCGCGAGCACTGCGAGGATCACGGACAACAGAAACATGATGGTCGTCGGCGCAGTCAGGCGCATTGCTTTCTCCAAAAATGGCAGTCTCCAGAACGGTCCGCCGGTTGCGGCGGGAATCGGATTAAGTCTAGCTTCGCACTGCCGCCTGCGCGACCCCGCCGCCTCTTTTCCAAGGTGCCATGATGACGCTCTCGCCCGCGATCACGCCGATCATTCTCCTGTTCATCTCCAACATCTTCATGACCTTCGCCTGGTACGGGCACCTGAAATACAAAGCGTCGCCGCTGATCATCGTGATCCTTGCGAGCTGGGGCATCGCTTTCATCGAGTATTGCTTTGCGGTGCCTGCGAACCGTATCGGCCATCAGGTCTATTCGGCAGCGGAACTGAAGACAATGCAGGAGATCATCACCCTGTTGGTCTTCGCCGCTTTCTCGGTGCTTTATCTCGGCGAGAAGATTTCGTGGAATCATCTGGTCGGCTTCGCGCTGATCGCGGGCGGCGCCTATTTCATCTTCCAGAAGTGGTGATGGGCTGTGCGGTCGAGCTACTTCGCCGGTGTCAGCCGCAGCACTTTGCCGTTGCGCGCGTCGGTTAGCAGCCAGATCGAGCCGTCGGCCGCTTGCCGCACGTCGCGGATGCGCTCACCGAGCGATTCCAAGAGCGGTTCTTCCTTCACGACTTTCTCGCCGTTCAATTCGATCCGGTAGAGCGAGGTGAACACCAGCGAGCCGGTGAAAAAATTGTTCTTCCACTCCGGAAACAAGTCGCCGGTGTAGAACATCGCGCCAGACGGCGCGATCGACGGCGTCCAGTGATGGATCGGCTGCTCCATGCCTTCCTTGTGCGTGCTCTCGTGCATCTTGGCGCCGGAGTAATCGATGCCGTAACCGATCACCGGCCAGCCGTAGTTTTTGCCGGCTTCCGGTATGTTGATTTCGTCACCGCCGCGCGGGCCATGTTCAGTGAGCCAGAGCTTGCCGGTCTGTGGATGCAGCGTTGCGCCCTGCACATTGCGGTGGCCCCAGGACCAGATTTCCGGCTTCGCGTCTTTGTTATTCACGAAGGGATTGTCCTTGGGCACGCCGCCGTCCGGCGCGATGCGGATGATCTTGCCGATATGGTTTGAGAGATCCTGTGAGGGCGCCTTCAGGTTTCGCTCGCCGGTGGTGACGAAGAGATTGCCGTCGCGCGCAAACACGAGCCGCGATCCGAAATGAAAGCCGCCGAGGCGCGGCGGGTCCTGCCGGAAAATGATTTTCACGTCTTCCAGCGTTGCCTTGCCGTCTTTTTCGACGAGTCTGCCGCGCGCGACCGAAGTGCTTGAGCCGCTCACGCCGCGCGGTTCGGCGAAACTCAGAAAGACCAGATTATCCTTCGCAAAATCCGGAGAGATGGCCACATCGAGCAATCCGCCTTGTCCGACTGCTGCAACTTCGGGAACGCCGCCGACGGGGTCGGAAAGCTTATTGTCTTTGCCGATGATGCGAAGCCGGCCCGGCCGCTCGGTAACGAGCGCGCGGCCATCGGGAAGGAAGGTCAGCCCCCACGGGTTCTGCAATCCGCTCGCGATCACTTCGACGCGGATGCTGGTCTTTTCGCTTTTGATGACGGTGGGTTCGTTCTGTGCCGCAACGGGGGTCGCGAGCAGAACCAAGGCAAACGCTGAAGAGAGATGTTTTTTCATGCGGGAAGTTTAACCCGCAATGCGTCAGTTCGGCGATGGTTCGGAAAAATTTAGCGGCGGTAGGCGGTAGTCGACTTGTCGCGGCGATGGACGCGCTTTGAATGGACTGGAGCCACGTCACGCAAAGCGAGAATAGTCAGGACGCCCATAACGACGACGATAACGGTCACGATAGCCATGGTGGTCAGTGCCGAGCTTGAGCTGGTTTCTTCCATCATAATCAGGTCGCTGCGAGTCGCTGCGATCACGCCGGAAGCGCCCGCGACAACAAGGATCACGGCGATCGACACAATCAGCGAAACGGTGAGTGCCAGTTCGGTGAGCGCCGTGCCAACCACGCGCTTCCGGCGCACGTCCGCCGTGGCAATCTGGTCTCGATCCGCAGTTTGAAACTCATTCATTCGCTTCACTCACGGCAAACGGCATAGTCCAAAGGGCGTTAACGGCCGTTACGACCTAAGCAATATAAATGCCGAAACCGGCTTGCTCACGACGGGAATATAGTTCCCCTGCGGTGTGGTCGCGGCGAAATCATGGCAAACGAGGGCGTAGTCCTGCAATTCGTAATCTTGCAGTTGGATAACAATTTATCCCGGTGCCGTCCCGCGTGCCGGTCCAAGCCCGAAAGAGACGCTGGAATGGGCCTCATCGATGGAGATATGTCCCGGATTGCCCGAGATGCGGGCAATCCAGCGCTTGATGCCCGGAAATCCAGTGAGATCGAAGTCACCTTCATGTGCGACATGGGTGTGCGCGTAGAGCGCAAGATCTGCCACGGTTTCCCGATCGCCAACGAAATAGTTGTGATTTGAAAGGTGCTGTTCCATCAGCGCGAGCGCGGCGTAACCGCGCTCCATCCACTGATCGATCTCATGCGTGCGCAATTCGCGTCCGCCACGCACGAAGCGCAACCAGAAACGGGCCTCGGCAATCGCTGGCTCGTGACTGTGCTGTTCGAAGAACATCCAGCGCAAAGTCTCTGCGTATTCGAAGCGGTCGGCCGGCAGCCAGCGCGTGCCTTCGGCCAGATAAACGAGGATCGCATTCGATTCCGCGAGGATGCGTCCGTCCGACAGTTCGAGAACCGGCAGACGGCCTTCCGGGTTCTTCGCGAGATATTCGGGCGTGCGGTTTTCGCCCTTGAAGCGATCGATCTCGACCAGATGATAGGTATGCTCGAGACGCGCAAGCAGCATACGCGCCTTGTAACTGTTACCTGAAGACTGCATCGAATAGAGGGTCAGCACGTTCGCTCTCTCCCGTCGTCCCGCGAAGCAAAGGCCGCCGAAGGTGGCCGAAGCGCGGCGGCTTGTGAAGACGCGTTCGGTATGGCTGCGCTGCGTGGAGTTATGCGGCCTATATATTCGCCGTGTGACGAAAGGCTGCGGCATCCTGTGCCGAGCGGCGCATAACCATTCCAAAGAGCAAGATTACTGCGAATAGTCCAAGCGGCAGATAAGTTTGCTCCGCGAGCGTGCGCGTGAGCAACGGCGCGACGAAGACGAAAGCGAGCGCGGATTTCTCGTAAGGGGCGAAGCCTTTTGCTAATCCGTGCGCCGCGAGAAAGGCAATCGCGGGAGCCGCGATCATCAGGTCGTAATCCAGAAGATAAGGTGTCGCCAGCATACTGCCTGAAATCAGCGCGGAGGCTTTCAGCGCGAATGCTTTTTCGCTGCGCCAGAGCCAGACCAGGCACGCAGCAGCGGCGGCGAAGACAATGCCTTGCGCGGCATAAGCCAGCGTTACTGGCGCGCCAAGCAAACGGAAGGCGGCGAAAACGCTTTGAATCTTGTGAAAGCCTGTGTCGCCTTTCTCCAGCACGATCTCGCGTGTGAAGGTCATGCTTTCGCGGAACGCGTCCCAGACGCCGATGCCGAACGCGAAATAAGTCGCGGCGCATAGTGCAAGCACGGTTACACCGGCTGCGACGAAGGCGCGCCAATAGCCACCGGCGGCAAGTGCCAGCGGGATCAGTACGCCGAATTGCGGCTTGTAGATCAGAAGTCCGAACAGAATTCCCGCGGCGACCGGCTTGCGGTCCAAGAGCCACAATCCGCCGCCGATCAGCGCCGCGGTGAGGAAACCGTTATGGCCATGCGCGATGTTGATGAGCACGGCCGGAAAGGCGAGTGCGGACAACCATACTTCTGCGCGCGGCAGGATCGCGCGGATCGAGGCGAGATAAAGTGCGAGCGTCGATAGCTGCCAGAGCGCGAGCGCAATCAGATAAGGAAAGAGTGCGAGTGCGGCGGCAAGGAAGAGGAAGATCGGCGGATAGTGCCAGCCGTAGAACGGCGTTTTCTCTCCGAAAATCTCCTGCTCTTTCTTGTGCTGAAGCGGCGGGTTGAAGGGCGCTTCGGGCTTGCGCTCCAGCACATATTTCCCGGCGGCGTAGACATTGGAAAAGTCCGTTCCGAGCGGGCGGCCTTGATAGTCGTTGAGGCCGGTCGAGGTGGCGAACAGGGCCACGAGCGCCAGCGCGGCGAGGCCGAGCAGGATCAGCGAATAGGCGCGAAGCCGCGCTAGAGTCAGCCAGTTGCCGCTCGCAAGACTGTTCATGTCCGACTCGCTCGTGAATCCGGCATATTCTTACCCGTGTTTTTATCCTTTGGAGCCTTAAGTTCCGGTTGCGGGGTAGGGCCGCTTTGACTACTTTTCGCGCCGCCGCAAACCGGCAATCCGGAGCACGACAATGGCCTTCATTTCGGATGCGCTCTCGCGCATCAAGCCTTCGCCCACGATCGGAATTTCCAACGTCGCCCGCGAGATGAAAGCGGCGGGAAAAGACGTGATCGCGCTTTCGGCGGGCGAGCCGGATTTCGATACGCCGCAGCATATTAAAGACGCGGCGATCGCCGCGATCCAGCGCGGCGAGACGAAGTATACCGCGGTCGATGGCATTCCCGAATTGAAGGCTGCGATCTGTCGCAAGTTCGAGCGCGAGAACGGCCTGAAGTACAAGCCGAGCCAGGTAACCGTCGGCACCGGCGGCAAGCAGGTGCTGTTCAACGCGCTGGTCGCGACCATCAACCCCGGCGATGAGGTCATCATCCCCGCGCCGTACTGGGTGAGCTATCCGGACATCGTTTCGTTCGCGGGCGGCACGCCGGTGCCGATCGCGACCAGGGCAGAGCACGGCTTCAAGGTGCAGGCGGCTGACCTCGAGAAGGCGATCACGCCGAAGACGAAGTGGTTGATCTTCAACTCGCCGTCGAACCCATCGGGCGCCGCATATTCGCGCGACGAATTGAAGAAGGTGACGGACGTGCTCGTGAAGCACCCGCACGTCTGGGTGCTGACCGACGATATGTACGAGCATCTCGTCTATGACGATTTCAAATTCGTGACCCCGGCGCAGGTCGAACCTTCGCTCTACGACCGCACGCTGACCATGAACGGCGTGTCGAAGGCCTATTGCATGACCGGGTGGCGCATCGGCTATGCCGCAGGCCCGGAGAATCTCATCAAGGCGATGGGCACGCTGCAGTCGCAATCCACCACTAACCCGTCCGCGATTTCGCAATGGGCGGCGCTGGCGGCGCTCGACGGTCCGCAGGATTTCATCGCCAAGCACAACGAGTCCTTCAAGAGCCGCCGCGACCTGATCGTGTCGATGCTAAACCAGGCGAAGGGCATAAAGTGCCCGACACCGGAGGGCGCGTTCTACGTTTATCCGTCCTGCGCAGGTACGCTCGGCATGACCGCGCCTTCGGGCAAGAAGATCGAGAACGACGAAGACTTCGCCAAAGAGCTGCTCGCCACCGAAGGTGTCGCGGTGGTGCATGGCGCAGCATTTGGCTCTTCGCCCGCGTTCCGCATTTCCTATGCGACGTCGGAGAAGGAACTCGAGGATGCCGGGCGGCGTATCCAGCGCTTCTGTGGCAACCTGAAGTAACGCCAATCTTCGCGCAGCCGAACGCTTTCTGCCGCGTCACGACCGCGAACGATGCGGTGGATATCCTCGTGGTCGAGTAAAAAGGTAAGCAGTGCTTGCTCGCCGTGAAGAGCTATCGCGACTACCAGGTCGAGCTGAAATAAGGCCCCGCTGCGCCGCAAAAAAATCACGTTACAGGAATGGAACTTTTTTCCTCGACCTGTGTTTAGGCGTGCGGCATATGTCTGCCATCTATCCGAGCCCGCAAGGAACGGGCCTTCCGAAGGAGTTTCCATGAACCGTCGTCTTCTCGCACTCGTGGCCGGTGTTGCCGCGATCTTCAGCTTTGCCGCTTCCCCGGCGAGCGCTCAGCGCTTTGAGCGCATCGGTACACTCGAGTGCAACGTTGCGCCGAATGTCAGTTTTGTCGTGGGCTCGGTCCGCACCGCTGGCTGCAACTTCTATCCACTCAACAGTCGCCGTATGCATCGTTATCGCGCGGATCTCGGCCGCATCGGTCTGGACCTGAACATCAGCGCAGGCGGCAAGTTGATCTGGGCGGTTCACGCGCATAACCGCCGTCTCTTTCCGGGCGACCTGCGCGGCACCTATACCGGCGTTTCCGGCAACATCGCGCTCGGTCTCGGTGTAGGCGGCAACGTGTTGCTCGGCGGCTCCAACAACACTGTTGCGCTTCAGCCGCTGTCCGGCGAAGGCAATGTCGGCGTGGGCCTTTCGGTCGGTGTCGGCCGGATCGTGCTGCACCACTAAGAGTTTATTGATCCAATATAAGCGCAGCCCGTAAGTTCCGGGCCGCGTTTTGTTTACGCGCTTAGTTTTCCACTTGGGTTGCAGCGCGAAGTAACTCGGTGCTTGCACCGGCGATGTTTCGCTGAAACGATCATTTCCCGGTCGTCCTCTCTCGACCGGTTTACCCGGTCAAGCCGGGCGAGCGTCGCTCGACACCACCGGGTTAGGGAGGTGTCGATGGCTGACAAAAAAGGCCCCGCTGTTAACGGCGCCGTTAACAACAATGCCGGGGCAGGAAATCTTAAGGACATAAGTCGCAAGGGACCGCGTGCGATAGCGCTCGTTGGTCCTTTTCAATCCGGAAAAACGACGCTCCTGGAAGCGATCCTCGCGCGCACAGGCGCGATTGCGCGTGCCGGAAGCGTGGATGCGGGTACTTCGGTCGGCGATGCCGGGGCGGAGTCCCGCGCGCACAAGATGAGCGTCGAGTTGAACGTCGCCTCGACGGAATTTCTCGGCGACATTTATCACTTCATCGATTGTCCCGGCTCGGTCGAGTTCGCGCATGATATGCGCGCGGCAATCCCGGCGGTCGATGCCGCGGTCGTGGTCTGCGAAGCGGACCCGAAGAAAGTCCCGCAGTTGCAGCTTGTGATGCGCGAGCTGGAAGCGCAGGGCATTCCACGCTTTCTTTTCATCAACAAGATCGACAAGGCAGAGCGTCGACTTCGCGAGACGCTCGCGCTGCTTCAGCCGGTATCGCGGATTCCGCTGCTGCTGCGGCAAATTCCGATCTGGAAAGACGGCATCGTGGCCGGCTTTGTAGATCTGGCATTGGAACGGGCGTTTATTTATCGCGAACACGCGGCGAGCGAAGTGGTCGATCTCGATGGCGATAACCATGCCCGCGAGAAAGACGCGCGCTTTACGATGCTGGAAAAGCTCGCCGATCACGACGACGAACTGATGGAGCAGTTGCTCGAAGACATTCAGCCGCCGCGCGACAAGGTGTTCGACGATCTCTCAAAAGAATTGCGCGAAGGCGCGATCTGTCCGGTGCTGATCGGCTCGGCCGCGCGCCAGAACGGCGTGTTGCGTTTGATGAAAGCGCTTCGGCACGAAGCGCCGGGTGTCGAGACAACTGTTGCGCGGCTGAAACTGCGCTCAAATGGCGAAGGCATCGCGGATGTCGTCAAGACGCTGCATACGAGCCACGGCGGAAAAATGTCGATTGCGCGCGTGCTGGCTGGCGAGATCGGAGAGGGCGCGACAGTGTTGTCGTCCTCCGGCGCGACGTCGCGCGTGGCCGGCGTGTTCTCGATCAAGGGCACGAATGTCGAAAAGCGCGATCCAGCCAAAGCCGGCGATGTCGCGGGCTTCGGTAAACTCGATCCGGTCGCGACCTGTGAAACGATCACGACCGGCAAGGTTGCCGTTTCGCTCGGCGCGGTGGTGCCTTATCCGCCGGTGCTTTCGCTCGCGGTCTCTCCGGCCGAACGGAAGGACGACGTGAAGCTCGGCCTGGCGCTGGCGAAGCTCGCTGAAGAAGATCCTTCGCTTAGCGTTCAGCATAACGCCGATCTCGGTGAAATCGTGCTGTACGGGCAGGGCGAGATGCATCTGCGCGTTGCGGTCGAACGGCTCCGCGATCGCTTCGGCGTGAAGGTGCATACGCATCCGCCACGGGTCGGCTATCGCGAGACGATCCGGAAGCAAGTTTCGCAACGCGGCCGCCACAGGAAGCAATCCGGTGGGCATGGCCAGTTTGGCGATGTGATGCTGGACATCAGGCCGCTGCCCCGCGGCGGTGGAATCACCTTTGCCGACACCATCAAAGGCGGAGTGGTGCCACAACAATATGTGCCGTCGGTGGAAACAGGAGTCCGCGCTTACTTGAAATGCGGGCCGCTAGGCTTTCCGGTGGTCGATGTCGCAGTCACCTTGACCGATGGCTCGTATCACTCGGTCGACTCTTCCGACATGGCATTCCAGATGGCTGGCCGCCTTGCGATGTCCGAGGCGATGCCAAACTGTCAGCCGGTGCTGCTGGAGCCGATCTTCGAAGTGGAGATTGCTTGTCCGAACGACGCGACCGCGAAGATCAACGCGATCCTGTCGCAGCGGCGCGGGCAAATTCTCGGCTTCGAGGCACGCGAGGGCTGGGACGGCTGGGATGTGGTGCGCGGGACGCTTCCCGAATCCGCGATCGGCGATCTCATCGTCGAGATCCGTTCCGCGACGGCGGGCGTCGGCGGGCTAACGTCCCGCTTCGACCATCTCGCGGAACTGACCGGCAAGCAGGCCGATCAGATTGTCTCGTCGAGACGGGCGGCGGAATAAATAACAAAAACGGCCGGGATTGCTCCCGGCCGTTTCATTTCAGGCACCGTAGTCGTTACGCGAGCGCAGGATAATCGGTGTAGCCTTGCGTGTCGTCCTTCGGGCCGCCCGCATAAAAGGTCGCGGCGTCCCATTCGGCTAGCTTCGCGTTTTTCTTGTAGCGCTCGGGCAAATCCGGATTCGAAATGAACGGCTTACCGAAGGCGACGAGGTCTGCTTCGTCGCGCGCGATGGCATCGGCAGCGCTTTCTGCATCGAAGCCTTCGGCGACGATATAGGTGCCGTCGAAGAGTTCACGCAGCACTGGCGTAATGCGCTGCGCGGCCTTCGGCGAGTCGATCACGTGAATATAGCCGAGCTTACGCTTGTTCAGTTCGTCCGTGAGCTGCGAGAAGGTGGCCAGCGGATTGGAATCCGACATCGAGTGGCCTGTGAAATACGGCGACAAACGATAGCCGACACGCTCCGGGCCCCAGACCTTGACGACAGTGTCGACGACTTCGAGCGGGAAGCGGAGACGATTTTCGAGTGAGCCGCCGTAGTTATCGGTGCGCTTGTTGGTGCCGTCGCGTGTAAACTGGTCGAGCAGGTAGCCGTTCGCGCCGTGGATCTCGACGCCGTCGAAGCCTGCGTCTTTGGCGTTCTGCGCGCCGCGGCGGAAGTCTTCCACGATGCCGGGAAGTTCCGAGGCATCAAGAGCGCGCGGCTTCGAGTAATCCTTCTGGCCTTCCTGCGTCCAGGTCTTGCCTTCGGCGGCGATGGCAGACGCTGATACCGGCGGCTTTCCGTCGTGGAAGTCGGAATGCGAAATGCGGCCTACGTGCCAGAGCTGAAGGAAAATCTTTCCGCCTGCTTTGTGTACGGCGCCGGTGACTTTCTTCCAGCCTTCGACTTGTTCTTTCGAGTGGATACCCGGAGTGCGGATGTAGCCGATACCCTGCGGGCTCACTTGCGTCGCTTCGGTGATGATGAGGCCGGCACTTGCGCGCTGTGCGTAATACTCGGCGGCGATGGGGTTCGGGACGCGGCCATCGACAGCGCGCGAGCGTGTCATCGGTGACATCACGAAACGGTTCTTCAGTTTCTGCGAGCCGAGTTCGTAAGGCGAGAAAAGCGTATTGGCTTTGGGATCATGGAAATTCATGGCGATGTCCTTTCGGAAAAAATGTGCCGGACGACCCCGCGGGGGCACGCAATCAGGTCGTCCGGCTGTTCCCGCGGCTGGGGGAGAGATCGCCGCGGTAAGGGAACTCAGATTTCGGCAGCCTCCGCGCGGCTTTCCGCGATCAGAAGGAACTCTGTTTCGAGCGCCTCGGCGTCCACGCCGTCAGCTTCCATGACCGAGCGGATCAGGGGGTCGTTCAACGCCTCAGCCATGCTGAGCTCGCTATTGCGGGCGGACAGGCTAAATGCGTTAAAAGCGTCCAGGCATCGACTCATCGGGCTCTCCTTGCTTTCGAGGGTCGGCACCAGAAGGAGCTTGATTTGGTACCGATCGGTAACATATAGGTACTGACCGGTAACACCTGAGTCAAGAGGCATGACCCCACGTTTTTCGCCCGTTCCCGCTGAACCCCTCACGCCCGTTCCGGTGATGCCGCCGCGCGAGCGCATCCTTGCTGCGGCGTCGGACCTGTTTTATCGGCAGGGGATCCGGGCCGTCGGTGTCGATGCCATCGCGGAAACCGCCGGCACCAACAAAATGACGCTTTACCGGCACTTCGAGTCGAAGGATGTGCTGGTCGCGGAATATCTCCGCCGTCTTGCCGGCAAGTCGGAAGTGTTCTGGGCGCATATCCAGCGCGAGCATCCGGATAGTCCGCGTAAACAGCTCGGTTCTTGGCTGGAGGCCGCGGGTAGGGACGCGAACGATCCGCAAGGCCGCGGGTGCGCGCTTGCAAATGCGGCAGTCGAACTCGCCGAGAAAGACCACCCGGCACGCCGCGTGATCGAGGAACACAAGCGCGCATCGCGCGACCGGCTCGCGAAACTCTGTGCCGATGCCGGCCTCAAACAGCCGGAAATGCTGGCCGATGAACTCTTTCTGCTGCTCGAAGGCGCTCGCGTCTGCGCGCAGAGTATTGGCGCCGACAGCCCCTGCTGCCGCTTCGTGCGCATGGGCGAGGCCATCATCGCTTCCCACGAGAAGTAAGCCCTGGTTCCGCACACGCGTCCGTGAATTGCCTTCTACAGGGGCAACGTTCTACCTGCCTGCGGGGTTATTGCTTCGAGAGGACGGATCATGCTGATCAAGCGCAAGCGCGGATGGGAAATTCCGGAATCGCAGGCGACCCCTGAGCGCCTTTATTTCAGCCGCCGCAAATTGCTCGGCGCAGGCGCATCGCTTGCGGCCGCTTCGCTCTTTCCGGAACTGGCGAACGCGCAGCGCGCGAGCGATGTCCCCGATCCGACCGCATCGCTCTATCCCGCGAAGCGCAACGACAAATACAAATTCGACGGCAAGCTCACCGAAGAGCGTTTGGCCGCGAACTACAACAATTTCTACGAATACGGCACCAGCAAATATATCGCCTCGGCTGCGCAGCAACTCAAAATCCGTCCGTGGCAGATCAAGTTCGACGGCATGGTCGAAAAAGAGCAGACGGTCGATATCGACACGCTGATCAAAGCAGTGCAGCTCGAGGAGCGCATTTATCGCCTGCGCTGCGTCGAGGCGTGGTCCGCGGTCATTCCCTGGACCGGATTTCAGATGTCGGAACTGGTGAATTTCGCGAAGCCGTTGTCCTCTGCGAAATATATCCGGATGGAAACGTTCAACGATCCGAAGATGGCGCCCGAGCAGCGTCCCGGTTTTCTTTCCGACGGCAACTGGCCTTACATCGAAGGCTGCTCGATCGAAGAAGCCAACAACGAGCTCTCTTTCATGGTGACGGGCGCTTACGGCAAAGGCGGCTACAAGCAGTTCGGCGCGCCGATCCGTTTAATGCAGCCATGGAAGTACGGCTTCAAGGCAATCAAGTCGATCGTGCGCGTGACGTTCACCGACAAGCGCCCGGTCGGGTACTGGGAAAAATTGCAGGTTCAGGAATACGGATTCTGGGCGAACGTGAACCCGGAAGTTTCCCACCCGCGCTGGTCGCAGGCGTCCGAGCGCGACATCGGCACCGGCGAGCGCCGTCCGACCGTGCTCTTCAACGGCTACGGCGAATATGTCGCCGGGCTCTACAAGGACATGAAGGGCGAGCGGCTCTGGGCGTGACGCTGTAAGCGTCATCCCGGCCAAGCAGCGCGAAAGCGATGCGCGAGCCGGGATCCATAACCACTTACGTCAATAGTTTTTGCGCCGGGATTATGGGTCCCCGCCTTCGCGGGGACGATCCAGATTTTTTACTGAACAAAATAAAAGCCGGGCTCCTTGCGGAACCCGGCTTGATAGTAGCGCTGCTCGCGCAGCGTGCGCCTGCCAGAGGGAGAAGTTGCCACCGCGCGCGCAGGGAAGGGGGAAGGGAGCGCGCGTTAGCTACAGGACACACATGGATAGTTGTACCGATTGGTACGCGCGGCAATGCGGATAGCTACATACCCGCCATGCGCCATGCGCAGGCGGTTCCGTTGTCATCATCGGGCTTAGTATTTCCAGCGCTGCGCGTTCGCGAGCAGGAAATCTCTGAAAACCTGGATGCGTGCGACCGAACGAAGCTCTTCCGGGTACACAAAATAGGCATCCAGTGCCGGTGCGTCGCTTTCGCTGAAGAGCCGCACCAGATTTTCGTTACCCTCGACGAGATAATCCGGAAGCGTGGCGATCCCGACGCCGTTTTCCACGGCCACTTTCAGGCCGACGACGTTGTTCACGGTCATCGATGCGACTCGCGGCGAGCCGTTCGCGCGGCCGATCTCGCGAAGCCAGTTCAGGTTGGAGAAATAGCCCGGCACATTGCCGCCGAGCATCAGAATACGATGGCCGTCGAGTTCCTCCGGCGAGCGCGGATGGCCCTTCTTCGCGAGATACTCGGTCGAAGCATAGGCGTGGAAATGCACCGTGAAGAGCTTGCGCTGGATCAGGTCCGGCTGCACCGGCTGGCGCAAGCGGATTGCGACATCCGCCTCGCGCATTCCGAGATCGAGCTCTTCGTCAGTCAACTGCAAATGGATGCGGATGTCCGGATAAAGCTCCAGAAATTCGTCGATGCGCGCGGTAAGCCAGTAGGAGCCGAGGCCGACCGTTGTGGTCACCTTCATTTCGCCGTTCGGCTTCTCGCGGTTGTCGGTGAGCTTGGTGCGCACCGCTTCCAGCTTCATGAACACGTCATGCGCGGTGCGAAATAGCATCTCGCCCTGTTCGGTGAGAATGAGACCGCGCGCGTGACGGTGAAACAGCGGCGCCTTCAGCTCCTGCTCGAGCGCGGAAACCTGACGGCTTACCGCCGACTGCGAGAGGCCGAGCGCTTCGCCGGCGTGCGTGAAGGAGCCGGCTTCCGCGGCGACGTGGAAGACCTTGAGCTTGTCCCAATCCATGCCATTGCTGCTCATTCGGCGGCAGCGCGGTTCGCGCCCTCCGCAGCAAGGAAGTGACCGGCCTCGAGTGCTGCCATGCAGCCCAAGCCGGCGGCGGTCACGGCCTGACGGAAAATGTCATCGGTGACATCGCCTGCGGCGAAGAGACCGGGCACCGAAGTCGCGGTCGAATCCGGCGCGGTCCAGACGTAGCCGTTCGGCTTCATCTTCACTTTGCCGTCGACGAGTTCGGTCGAAGGCTTGTGGCCGATGGCGACGAATACGCCGTCGATCTTGCGCTCGACGACAGCGCCAGAGCGTACGTTCTTCAGCTTCACGCCGGTTACTTTCACCGGGTTGCCGCCGCCGACAATCTCTTCGATCGCGGAATCCCAGACGAGTTCAACCTTTGGGTTCTTGAACAGGCGGTCCTGAAGGATGCGCTCGGCGCGAAGCGAGTCGCGGCGATGTACGAGCGTCACCTTGGAGGCAAAGTTCGTGAGAAAGAGCGCTTCCTCGACGGCGGTGTTGCCGCCGCCGACAACCACGACTTCCTTGTTGCGATAGAAAAATCCGTCGCAGGTTGCGCAGGCCGATACCCCGAAGCCGCGATACTTCTGCTCGGAGGGCAGATCGAGCCACTTCGCCTGTGCGCCGGTCGAAAGAATGACGGTGTCGGCGAGATAGACGCCGCCGGATTCCAGCGTGATCTTGAAGGGGCGCTGGTTGGTGTCGAGTTCTTTGACATGATCGGCAACCAGCTTGGTGCCGACATGGGCTGCCTGCGCCTTCATCTGCTCCATGAGCCAGGGGCCCTGGATTACGTCAGCGAAGCCAGGATAGTTCTCGACGTCGGTGGTGATGGTGAGCTGACCGCCCGGCTGGATGCCTTCGATCAGCACGGGCTCCAACATTGCGCGGGCGGCATAAATAGCCGCCGTGTAACCGGCTGGCCCGGAACCGATGATGACGACCTTCGCGTGTGTCGCGGACATGGCGCTAATCCCATTGAATTGGGCGCGGCGGCCAGGTGCCCCCCGAGCCATGCGCTGTGCGCATATATCTAGGGTACCGGGCAGTACTGCCGCAAGCACCATGCCCAACTTTCAACCGTATGCTCACGCAATATTGTTTCGCGCGCAGTTTTATTACTCTAGGGTGCCCGCGAAAGAAAATTGCGGAGACTGCCTTGCTCGCGAGCCTCGATAGAATCGACTGGCACATCCTCAAGATCCTTCAGGAGGAAGGCCGCATTACCAACGTTGAATTGTCGCGCCGGGTCGGTATCTCGGCGCCACCCTGCCTGCGCCGTGTACGCGCATTGGAAGAGGCAGGCTTCATTCGCGGCTATCGCGCGCTGCTCGACGAAAAGATTCTCGGTTATCCGGTGACGGTGTTTGCGATGGTGCATCTCGCTTCGCAGGCCGAGAGCGATCTCAACGCATTCAATGATCGGGTGAAGAGCTGGCCGCTGGTGCGCGAGTGCCATATGCTCTCCGGCGAATTCGATTTCATCATGAAGTGCGTCGCGCCCGATCTTGCGACGTTTCAGGCGTTCGTTTCCGAACTCACGGCCGCGCCGAATGTGCGCAACGTGAAGACTTCTCTTACGCTCGGCCGCTCCAAAGATGCGCCTAACGTACCGCTGGAGAAGAAATAAGCTCAGAGATATTTCGCGACCCATTGCGCAAAGACCGAAACGAGGTTTTGTGCGCGGACGGCTTCGCCCTGCGGTGTAAATGAGAACATCGAGCGGTCGAAGGGCAATGTGAGCCGGATCGGAATCGGATCGCGGCCGGGAACGATCACGACGCCGTCAAGATAGTCCGCGCGCTCCACGATGCCGAAGCCCGGATGGCGCATGAATTTCGCATCAACGATGCGCACGCGCAGCGGGCCTTTATATTTTCCGCCAAGCGTCTTCTGAATTTCCACCGGCAAGGCACGCCGCAGATAGCCGGTCAGTTGCGGCTCACCGCGCGCGACCGGCGGCAGAATTTCAATTGTGATCCGCTGGGCATTCGCCGTATCGAAAGAAAATGCGCTGAGCAGTAAACCCAGCGCAAAGAGAACTACACGCATTACGGGGTCAGGCTTCGCGCGCCGCCCAATGCGCGAAGGCTTCGATCAGGCGGTGCACGCGGCGCTCGTCGGCGTTGGCCGCGTACCAGGCACCGCCGGTATCGGGCGGCAACACGACGCGGATCGGGATCGCGCCGCGGCCCGGCACGATGACGACGCCCCAAAGCTGATCGTCGATCTGGCCTTGTCCGGCGTCTTGGCCGCCATAGATGCCAAGATCGATTTTGGTGATGCGTACCGTGAGTACGCCGCCGCGCTGACCCAGACGTGGCCCGAGCGCCTTTGAAAGTTCGGCAGCAAGCATCGGCTTGAGCGCGCCGGCAAGATGGCGGTGTCCGCTCGCAGCGATTCTCGAAGTGTCGATCGCGAGCGTGCGATAGGCGCCATCACGTGCCTGCGCGGTGTTGATATCGGCCGTGACGGCAAAAGCGATGACGGCGGCTAGAATGGCGAAGTATTTCCGCATACGCGGGCTCCTTCAATTTTGATTCTTGCAATTTCGGTTCGTGTGGTGACGAAAGCGGGTCGTCAGACCCAATCGACTTTCAGGACTTCATAGCCCTTGGCGCCTTTCGGCGTCATGACTTCGACCGACGTGCCCTTTTTCTTGCCAATTAGCGCACGCGCGATCGGCGAGGTGATCGAGATTTTTCCGGCTTTCGCGTCGGCTTCGGTTTCGCCGACGATCTGGAATTTTCGCTCTTCGTCAGTGTCTTCATCGACCAGGGTTACGGTCGCGCCAAAGGTAATCGTGTCGCCCGATAGTTTCGAGACGTCGATCACTTCGGCGCGGGAAATCTTGTCTTCCAGTTCCGCGATACGCCCTTCGTTCAGCGACTGCGTTTCTTTCGCGGCGTGATATTCGGCATTTTCCGAAAGATCGCCGTGACCGCGCGCTTCGGTGATGGCCTGAATGATCCGCGGGCGCTCTACAGACTGGCGCTGGCGCAGCTCTTCCTCGAGCTGGGTAAGGCCGCCCGCCGTCATCGGAATCTTTTCCATCATCGTCTCCAATTACAACCGGCCATAACGCGGCCGATTCAGTAAAGTTCACCGACCGCGCGCCGCTCCTTACGGCCGCCGCGATCTGCGAACCTTTAGAACGCGCCGTTTTTGCGGAGGTTTAGCTGGCCTTCGCGAAGTAGCTTTGCAGCGCCCGGACCTCTAAATCACCGGCCAAATAGGCCTTGATGCCCTGCGCCGCAGCAACGGCTCCAGATAGCGTGGTGTAATAGGGCACTTTATGCAAGAGGGCGGCCCGGCGCAGGCTGCGGCTATCGGCCAAAGCCTGTGCGCCCTCGGTGGTATTAAAGACCAGCTGCACTTCCCCGTTCGTGATTGCGTCCACGATATGCGGGCGGCCCTCCAGCACTTTGTTGATCTTCTCGGCGGGCAGACCCTGTTCTTTCAGGTAGCGAAGGGTGCCCGACGTCGCGATCAGCTTGAAGCCGAGTTCGGACAGCGTCTTCAACGAAGGCAGGATGCGCTCTTTATCCTTGTCCCGCACTGACACGAACACGGTACCGGTGCGGGGGATCTTCGTGCCGCCGCCAAGCTGGCTCTTTGCGAAGGCGACCGCGTAATCTTTGTCGAGACCCATGACCTCGCCGGTCGAGCGCATCTCGGGCCCGAGCACGGTATCGACGCCGGGGAAGCGCGCAAACGGGAAGACCGCTTCCTTGACCGCGATGTGATCGATCTTCGGCGCTTTCAGCCCTTTCAGATTTTGCACGCCGGCCATTACCAGCGAAGCGATTTTCGCAACGGGGATGCCGATGGTCTTCGCGACGAAGGGCACCGTGCGCGATGCGCGCGGATTTACCTCGAGGACGTAAATTTCGCCGCCCTTGATCGCGTATTGCACGTTCATCAGCCCGCCGACTTTTAGCGCAATCGCGAGTGCGCGGGTCTCTTCTTCAAGTTGCTTGATGGTCTTGGCATCCAGCGAATGGGTCGGGAGCGAACAGGCGCTATCGCCGGAGTGTATGCCGGCTTCCTCGATGTGCTCCATGATACCGGCGACGAAAACCGTTTCGCCGTCGGAGAGCGCATCGACATCCACTTCGATTGCATCGGAGAGATAACGGTCGATCAGCACCGGGCTTTTGCCGGAAACGACGACCGCTTCTTTCATGTAGCGCTCAAGCTGGGTCGCGTCGTGCACGATTTCCATGGCGCGGCCGCCAAGCACGTAAGACGGACGGATCACGACCGGATAGCCGATCCGCTCCGCGATCTCGCGCGCTTCTTTTGTGGATTTCGCGATGCCGTTCTCGGGCTGGAGCAAATTCAGTTTTTCCAGCAACTTCTTGAAGCGGTCGCGGTCTTCGGCAAGGTCGATCGCATCCGGCGAAGTGCCGAGAATCTTTACGTTCGCCTTTTCGAGATCGTCTGCGAGTTTCAGCGGCGTCTGGCCGCCGAACTGCACGATCGCGCCATGCAGCGTGCCATTCGTGCGCTCGCGGTCGAGAATTTCGATCACGTCTTCGCCGGTGAGCGGTTCGAAATAGAGCCGGTCCGAAGTGTCGTAGTCGGTCGATACCGTTTCCGGGTTGCAGTTGATCATGATGGTTTCGAAACCGGCATCGCGCAGCGCAAACGCGGCGTGGCAGCAGCAGTAATCGAACTCGATACCCTGACCGATACGGTTCGGACCGCCGCCGAGGATCGCGACCTTCTTCTTGTCCGAGACTTTCGCCTCGTCCGCAGGCGCGCCTGCGAACGGAGTTTCGTAGGTCGAATACATATAGGCGGTGGGGGAC
>LNEZ01000106.1 GCA_001464215.1 Rhizobiales bacterium Ga0077548
TGGCGCTCCCTACGGGAATCGAACCCGTGTTTCAGCCTTGAGAGGGCCGCGTCCTAACCGCTAGACGAAGGGAGCGTTGGCCGGTTCTAGCAGCGCGCGGGCCGCCGGGTCAAAGCCGCATCAGCACGATGCCGGCAAGGATCAGCACCGCAGCAAACCAGCGTTGCATATTCGCCTTTTCACCGAGCCAGAAGACTGCGATCAGCATCGCAAACAGCACGCTGCTTTCACGAAGCGCTGCGACCAGCGCGATCGGAGCGAGCGTAAACGCCCAGATCGCGATCCAGTAGGAGCCGAGCGACAACGCGCCGGCGGCAACGCCGCTGCCGATATTGCCACGCACCGCTGCGAGCAACCCGCGCCCGCGTAGAGACAACGCATATATCGTCATCAGGATGCCATCGCCGACGAACATCCAGAGCGTGAAGCCGGAAGCGGTGCCGGAAATACGCGCGCCGACGCCATCGACCAGCGTGTAACTCGCGGTGAAAAGCGCAGCGCCGAGCGCGAACAACAACGCCTTTCGCGGCATCACTTCAGCAGCGCCGAGTTTTGAAGACATCAGCATGACACCAAGACCGATCGCGCAGACCGCCGCGAACTTCATTGCCGTCATGCCTTCGGCAAGAACGAAAATGCCCGCAAGCGCCACGATCAGCGGCGCGGAGCCGCGTGCGAGCGGATAGACCTGACTTAAATCGCCGTGCTCATAGGCCCGGATCAGAAAAATCTTGTAGCCGGTGTGCAAAAGAGCAGAGACCGCGATCCACGGCCAGCTTGCTGCAAGGGGAATTGCGAAGAACGGCAGCAGCGCAAGCGAGATCAAACCTTGCATGACAGCGAGCAGGAAAATCGAGGTGGTGCGGTCAAGTCCGGTTTTGACGAGCGCGTTCCATCCCGCGTGCATCGCGGCACCCGCGAGCACGGCAAGAAAAACGATCAGGTCCATCGAATTATTGCGGCTCTAAACGTAACGTGCCGCGCAGCTGGAGCGTCGAAAGATCGAACACCCGCATCTCGGTGACGCCCTCGCGCTCGATCGTGACCACGATCCGCCCATCGCTCACCGCGGTCGAAACCACGCGCGAACCTTTTGGCAGAGCGTTGGTGATCGCGGGAATTGCCGCCGCCTGCGGCGCGGGCGTATTCGAAAGCCGATAGGCAATCACGCCGAACACTGCGAGAAAGCCGCCGATCATCAGGACCGATGAAAACACCGCCATCCGCTTCAGCTTGCGGACCATCGCTTCCTGCTGCGGATCGAGCGCAACTTCGCTAGTGTCGGAAGAAGGATTCTTTTTCTTGGTAGCCATGACGGATTCAGCCGGTCAGCGTTTCGAGATTTCCGCAAGGGCGGAGGATAAGGGCGCGCGCCTCGATCGCTTTCTTGCGGGAAGGATCAAGGAGTTGAGCCGCACCCGGCTGAAAGCGCTGATCCTCGAAGGCGAAGTCGAAGTGAGCGGGCGGACAGTAAGAGACCCCGAATACAGGGTCAACGCAGGCGACGAAATCATGCTCGCCGTTCCGGAAGCGGAGCCGGCAAAACCGGCGGGCGAAAAAATCCCGCTCGATATCGTCCATGAAGACAAAGATGTCATCGTGCTCGACAAGCCCGCGGGGCTGGTCGTGCATCCCGCCGCCGGCAATCGCTCGGGCACGCTGGTCAACGCGCTGATCGCGCATTGCGGCGCTTCGCTCTCCGGCATTGGCGGCGAGAAGCGGCCCGGCATCGTGCATCGGCTGGACAAGGATACGAGCGGGCTCTTGGTCGTGGCGAAGAACGATAAGGCGCATCGCTCGCTCTCCGCGCAATTCGCCGATCACGGCCGCACCGGCGACCTGTCGCGCGGCTATCTCGCATTCGCATGGGGCGTGCCGAAGCCTGAGCGCGGCACCATCGATGCACCGATCGCGCGCGACCCGCGCTCGCGCGTGAAGATGGCGGTGCGCAAAGGCGGCAAGGAAGCGGTCACGCATTACGAAGTCTTACGGAAATATCTCGGCGCCGACGACAAGCCGGTGGCCTCGATGATCGAGTGCGAACTGGAGACGGGGCGCACGCACCAGATCCGCGTTCATCTCGCACGCAGCGGTCATCCGCTTTTGGGAGACTCCGTTTATGGCGCGGGCTTTCAGTCGAAGGCCGCACTTTTGCCCCAGAAGGCGCAAGCCGCGCTGACGGCACTGAACCGGCAAGCGCTGCACGCTTTCCGCCTCGCCTTTTCACATCCAGCGACGGGGAAATTGCTCTCCTTTGAAAGCAAATTGCCGAAGGAGCTTGTGACGCTGGAAAAAGCGCTCAAGAAGGCCCCTTGAGCCCAGCCTTCTTTGATTTTGCCAAAGTCGGATAAATCCGACTTTGGCGCGAAAGCAAATTGCCGAAAGAGCTGGCCGCGCTGGAGAAATCTTTCAAAAAGGCCTGATCGGCTCTTGGTGAGGGTTAAAAAAATTTCATTTGCGGCACCTTAAAGCTGCCAAGACGTTCCCTATATCTGTCAGTTGCCGCTGGCTCATCCTAGAGCAGCGGCGGGACGGCCCGCCGAAACGGGGGCCGAGAAAGAAGGGACTTCAATGGCCCGTACAGCTACCGGCAATCTGCCCGCCATCGCCGAAGGCGGCCTGTCGCACTACCTCTCCGAAATCCGCAAATTTCCGATGCTCGAGCCGCAGCAGGAATTCATGCTGGCCAAACGCTGGCGCGAACACGACGACCGCGACGCCGCGCATCAGCTTGTCACATCCCATCTCCGCCTCGTCGCGAAAATCGCGATGGGTTATCGCGGCTATGGCCTGCCGATCGGCGAAGTCATTTCCGAAGGCAATGTCGGCCTGATGCAGGCGGTGAAGCGCTTCGAGCCCGACAAGGGCTTCCGGCTTGCCACCTACGCCATGTGGTGGATCCGCGCCTCGATTCAAGAATACATCCTGCGTTCGTGGTCGCTCGTGAAGATGGGCACCACCGCCGCGCAGAAGCGGCTGTTCTTCAACCTGCGAAAAACCAAGAGCCGGATTTCCGCGCTCGAGGAAGGTGACCTTAAGCCTGAGCACGTGAAGCAGATCGCAACCAAGCTCGGCGTCACCGAAGCCGAAGTGATCTCGATGAATCGCCGTCTCGGCGGCGATACTTCCTTGAACGCGCCGATCCGCGCCGACTCTGAGACCGGCGAGTGGCAGGACTGGCTGGTCGATGACAGCGACAGTCAGGAATCCGTGCTTGCGGATCAGGAAGAAAAGTCGAACCGCCATCAGGCGCTGCAAGGCGCGCTAGATGTGCTGAACGAGCGCGAGCGCCGCATCTTCGAAGCGCGCCGTCTCGCCGACGATCCGATCACGCTCGAACAACTCGCCGAGGAATTCGGCGTGTCGCGTGAGCGCGTGCGGCAGATCGAGGTCCGCGCTTTTGAGAAAGTGCAGAAGGCGGTCGTCGACGGTATGCGCAAGATCGAAGCGCCGGCGGCGGCACTGCCGGCGATGTAACAAACCTCATGGTGAGGAGCGGGCGAAGCCCGCGTCTCGAACCATGAATTCATCCTTCGAGACGGCTCGCTACGCGAGCCTCCTCAGGATGAGGAAGTAAAAAAGGCCGGGTCGAAAGCCCGGCCTTTTTCGATTCTGGAATTGAATACTTAGCCGCCCCAACTTAACCGCCCCAAGCCGCGAAGGCTTCGGCCATCGCCTTCTCGCCGGCCGGACCCTTTTCGAACGCGATCACGCTGCGGCGGCCGTTGTCATAGACAAAGGGAACGTCGATCCAAGGCTGCGTACGCAGTGCTTGCAGATTGCGGTCGCGGTCGGTCTCGACGGCGGACAGACCGATCAGGAACAGGCCCTGCACGATGCGGATGCTGATGCCTGCAAGCGGGAAGCCCTGTGCATTCTCGTTGTTCTTGAGACGAATGACCGGCACCTGCGCGATGCCGCCGAAGCCGTCGCTTCCGGCGAATTGAATCTCGACATAGTGGCTCGCGGAACTGGAGCCCTCCGGGTTACGGCGTACCGAGAACACGACCTTCATCTTGCGCTCGGGAATATCGACTTCCGCGCGCACGGCGAGCTCGGGCGAGCGGCCGGGTCCGGGGCTTACGGTTTCGGTCCGCCAGGTTACAGTGCCGTTGATCGCAGTGAACTGCTGCGTGCCGGGGTTTTCCTCGAACAGGATTGCGCGATTGCCCGCGCCAACCGGCTGCTGCGTTGTCGGCGAAAGCGGCGCAGGCGTCTGCTGTTGGGTCTGTTGTTGCGGAACGCGGTCGCTCGCCTTGTTCGGCGAGGGCGTAGGCGTTTCTTCTTGCTGTCCGCTCGGCGCACCGATGCCGGCAACCAGCGAAAGAATGCGGTCGCGATGCACATAGCCTACTGCGCTCGCAAGCAGCATCAATACAAAGATGATTCCGAATACGACGAGCCTGCTGCGCGAGGCGCGGCGCGCGTCGTCACGCGCATAATCGTCCCGGCCGCGTGCGCCGCGCGGACGAAGCGACGGCTCCGGGCGCGGCTGGGACTGTTCCCGAGGATCGGGACGCCCGCCATTGCGCTGCATCCGCGGATCGCGTGACGGCGGCGACACCGGCTCGAACGGCTCCTGCTGGTCCATGGGCGCAGCTTGTTCGCCGCGCATTTCGGCTTGCGCACGAGGCGGCGGAGGCGGCGCCGCGCGGGACGGCTGCGGTGCAGAGCGCGGCGGTTGCGGGGCGGTACGTGCCGGCGGCTGTGTATTGGGCCTTGGCGGCGGTGGGGCGGCAGCGGCTGACGCCGGCGTAGCCGATGCTTCTCCTTCAACCTTGCGGACCGCTTCCTCAAGCGCGAGCCGCTGGCGGGTGATCTCGGCTTCGGCAAGCGGCGGATTCATGCCGCGAAGCTGGTTGACCAACGCGGTGCGCGCGCGGTCATAAACCGCGCGGCGCGCCTCGCCCGTGTTCGGGTCGAGTGCCGCAATCGCTCTTGCTAACAGTGGACGGTAATCGGTCATTGGCCCCGGTTATCTCAACGCACTACTCAAGAAATCGTTGCCTTATGATTGAAACGGATTTTGGACCAGAATCGTGTCCTCGCGCTCGGGACTGGTCGAAACCAGCGCCACCGGGCAGTCGATCAATTCCTCAATTCTCCGGACATATTTGACCGCCGCCGCAGGCAAATCCGCCCATGAGCGCGCACCGCGGGTCGAAGACTGCCAGCCCTCGATTTCCTCATAAACCGGCTCGACCTGCGCCTGCGCGCCCTGGCTCGCCGGCAAGTAATCCATATCGTGGCCCTTCAGTCGATAACCAACGCAAACCTTCAGCGGATTCAGGCCATCCAACACATCGAGCTTTGTGAGCGCGATGCCCTGAATACCTCCGGTGCGCACGGACTGGCGTACAAGTACCGCATCGAACCAGCCGCAGCGGCGCGGACGCCCCGTGACCGTGCCGAATTCGTGGCCGCGTTCGCCGAGCCGTTTCCCGATCTCGTCTTTCAACTCGGTCGGGAACGGGCCCTCACCCACGCGCGTGGTGTAGGCCTTGGTAATGCCGAGCACGTAGCCGACCGCGTTCGGGCCGAGGCCGGAACCGGTCGCAGCCTGCGCCGCCACCGTGTTCGAAGAAGTCACAAACGGATAGGTGCCGTGATCGACATCGAGCAACGCGCCTTGCGCGCCCTCGAACAGAATGCGGTCGCCGCGGCGGCGCGACTCGTCGAGCAAGTGCCATACGCGATCCATGAACGGCAGCACGCGCGGCGCCACCGAAAGTAATTCTTCTCGCAGCACATCGCGCTTGATCTCGTCCAGCTTCAAGCCGCGGCGGATTGCGTTGTGATGATCGAGCAGGCGATCGAGCTTGGCATCGAGCTGCGCAGGCTCCGCGAGATCCATGAGCCGGATCGCGCGCCGCCCGACCTTATCTTCGTAAGCGGGACCGATGCCGCGCTTGGTGGTGCCGATCTTCAGTCCCGGACCCGCGCCTTCGCGCAACCCGTCGAGTTCACGATGCAGCGAAAGAATAAGCGAGACGTTCTCAGCGATCCGCAGATTCTTCGGAGAAATCTCGACACCCTGCCCCGCGAGCCGGTCGATCTCGCTCATCAGCGCGTGCGGGTCGAGCACGACGCCGTTGCCGATGATCCCGAGCTTGTCTTTCCGGACAACGCCGGATGGCAAGAGCGAAAGCTTGTAGGTATTGCCGCCGATGACAAGCGTATGGCCGGCATTGTGACCGCCCTGAAAGCGGACCACAACGTCGGCCTGCTCCGAGAGCCAGTCGACGATCTTGCCTTTGCCTTCGTCGCCCCACTGGGAGCCGACGACCACCACATTCGTCACCGCATTCACTCCTAGCCACGCATAGGAAACCCCGGCACAGAAATGGCCGGGGTGTGCAAAATTACGTAGCCAATCAGGCCGGGAGAGGCAAGGAAAACGGCCCTGCGGCATCCACAGCCGTTGCGGATGTTGCCTATTTGCAAGGACTTATGTGCGGATCGAGCCTTGTTTTCATCCGGGCGGAACCCGATCTCTTTCTCAAATGAGGCAGCCATGACCAGTGGACTTCCGGACGATTTCCAATTCGGCCACGCGGCACTTCGCGTTTCGGACGCGGATAACGCGCTCGATTTCTACGTCAACAAGATCGGCCTCGTGTTACGCGAACGCACGGACACGGCCGCGATGCTCGGCACCAGCGAAGCCGGCGTGCTGCGGCTCGATTTCGTGCCCGGAATCTCGCCCCGGAATTACAAAGAGACCGGCCTCTATCACGTTGCGATCCTCGTGCCGGACCGCCCGGCGCTGGGTGCTGCCATCGCGCGGCTTGCCTCAAACAACGTAAAGCTCGGCGCCGCCGATCATCTGGTCTCGGAAGCGATCTATCTGTGGGACCCTGACAACAACGGCATCGAAATCTACCGCGATCGCCCGCGCGAAGAATGGGTTTGGCACCGCGACCAGGTGCAGATGGCGAACCGCCCGCTCGACTTTGAAGGTCTGCTTTCGCAACCCGGTGTGGAAGCGCTAGCGAAAGCGCCGGTGAAAGCCGGAACGCGCATCGGGCACATTCATCTTGAAGTGGACGATCTTATTAAAGCGCGAAAATTCTACGGCGAGGTTGTCGGCTTTTCGCCCACCGCGACTTTGCCCGGCGCGCAGTTTCTCTCTGCCGGCGGGTATCACCATCACCTCGGCACGAATATCTGGGACAGCCGCAACGGGCCGCCACCCTCGCCGGACACGGCAGGCATTTCGCTGATGACGCTCGAACTGGCTGACGGCGCTTCGATGCAAGCGTTGAAAGCGCGGCTTGAAAGCGCACAAATCGCAACAGTCGTGAGCAGCGAAGCATTCGAGTTTTTCGACCCGTGGCAAACGCTCATCTCGGTGAAGCTCCGCGCCTGACCGCACAGCGAAACCGTAAAGAACAGAACACACTGCGTCATGGCCGGGCTTGTCCCGGCCATCCATGCCTTGCAGACTATAATCTCAGAAAGACGTGGATGCCCGGCACAAGGCCGGGCATGACACGATAGGAATTACGGGAGGCTTCTCATGTTCGAAAAAATGTTCTCGCTCGACGGCCGCATCGCCGTCGTCACCGGCGGCTCGCGCGGCATCGGCAAGATGATTGCAGGTGGATTTCTCGCCTACGGCGCTGCGAAGGTTTACATCACCGCGCGCAAGGCCGGCCCTTGCGAAGAAACCGCGAAAGAGCTTTCCGCAAAATACAAAGGCGAATGCATCGCGCTACCGATCGATATGTCCACGGTCGAAGGCTGCAACACGCTTGCCGCCGAACTCATGAAGCGCGAGCCGAAGATCGACATTCTCGTGAACAATGCAGGCGCCGCATGGGGCGCGAACTTCGACGAATTCCCGGAGGCCGGCTGGGACAAGGTGATGGACCTCAATGTCAAATCGCTTTTCTTCCTGACCAAGGCGCTGGCGAAACCGCTTCGCGCGGCGGCCACGAAAGAGCGCCCCGGCAAAGTGATCAACATTGCGTCCATCGACGGCCTCTCGGTCAATCCGCTGGAGACTTATTCCTATCAGGCGTCGAAGGCCGCCGTGATCCATCTCACGCGCCGCATGGCGGCGAAGCTGATCCGAGACAATATCAATGTCACCGCGATCTGCCCCGGCGCGTTTGCGTCCGAGATGAACAAGGCCGCGAAAGATCACGGCGCGGAAGTCGCCAAACGCATTCCCTCGCGGCGCATCGGAACCGACGAGGACATGGCAGGGATTGCGATCTATCTCGCCTCGCGCGCGGGCGATTATGTGGTCGGCAATTCCATCGCGGTCGACGGCGGCATCGTGTACGCGAACATGAGCCTGCCGGTGGCGGGGGAATAAGCGGCATACGCTTCGCGCATGGCCCTCTGCGCCAGCGCGCGTTGACCATCCGGGACCGCTTTCGTAAGAGCCGCCTTCCAATTCGAAGGCGGCTCTTTTCATATGCAGTCCCTGGCCCGCAATTTTTTCAGCCGCCCTTATCTCCTGCTGTCGCTGACTTCGCTGTTTTGGGCCGGCAACATCGTGCTCGGTAGATACGCGGCAGGCCATGTGCCACCGGCGGCACTCTCATTCATCCGTTGGGTCGGTGCGTTTCTGATCTTGATCGCTTTCGCGTGGCCGTTTTTAAAACGCGATTGGCCGACGATCCGCCGGTATCTGCCGGTGATGCTGATCCTCACCTTCACCGGCATCACGATCTACAACGTGATGGCCTATTGGGGCTTGCAGCATACGCAGGCGATCAACGCGCTGCTGATTACCTCGGTTCACCCGTTGCTGGTCGCCGCGTGGAGTTTCATCCTGTATCGCGAGCGGCTGACGGCGTGGCAGACGCTGGGCATCGCACTGTCGCTCTTGGGCGTACTCGTCATTCTCTCGCGCGGCGATCTCGGCGCGCTGAAAGACCTTCGCTTCAATATCGGTGACGTAGTCTTTTTCTCGGCGCAGATCGTCTATTCGTTCTACGCGACCCTGATCAAGAGCCGTCCCAACATTCACCCGGTTTCGTTCCTCGCCTTCACCATCGGCGTCGGCGCAGTTTTGTTGACGCCTATCTACGCAGCAGAAGTCGCGATGGGAAACACGTTCACGCTGGACCTGAAGGCTATTTTAATTCTCGCCTACATCACGGTGTTCCCGTCGCTGCTGGCTTATTTATTCTTCAATCGTGGAATCGAACTGGTCGGGCCCAATCGGGCCGCGCCGTTCTATCACCTGATTCCGATTTTCGGTTCCGCGCTCGCGATCGTTTTCTTGGGCGAACGCCCCGAACTCTTCCACGCCGCAGGCTATGTCTGCGTACTCGCGGGAATTTTTATCGGGACGAGAAGTCAGGCCCGCCCCGATAAGACTTAGAACACTAGCGGCTTCACGCGCTGCACCAGCGGCAACTTGGTAATCTTCGCGAGCACTTCGTCCGGCGCAACGCTGTCGATATGGACGAGCGCGATCGCATCGCCGCCCGGCTCCTTGCGGCCGAAATGCATGGTCGCAATGTTGATTCCCGCGTCGCCAAGCGTGGACGCAAAGCGGCCGATGAAGCCGGGCTTGTCCTGGTTGGTGACATAGATCATCGACGCACCGAACTCCGCGTCCATACGGATGCCCTTGATATTCACGATGCGCGGGCGGCCGTCGGCGTACACCGTGCCAGAAATATCGCGCGTCTGTGTCTCGGTCGTCACCGAAACGGTGATCAGGCTGTCGTAATCGCCGACCGCTTCGCGGGTCGTCTCTTCGACAATGATGCCGCGCTCCTTCGCGATGATCGGAGCGGACACGACATTGATGTCGCGCAGCATGGGACGAAGCAGACCGGCCACCGCCGCGGAGGTCATCGCCTTGATCTTCATGCTCGCAACCGAGCCGGCATACGTGATCTGCACGCGCTTGATGCCGGTTTCAGTCAACTGGCCCGCGAACGAGCCGAGCTTTTCGGCAAGCTCGATATAGGGCCGCAGACGCGGCGCTTCTTCCGCGGTGATCGACGGGAAGTTGACCGCGTTCGAGATCGCGCCGCGGATGAGATAGTCGGACATCTGCTCGGCCACCTGGAGCGCAACATTCTCCTGCGCTTCGGCGGTCGACGCGCCGAGATGCGGCGTGCAAACCACGTTCGGATGGCCGAACAGCGCGTTCTCGGTCGCAGGCTCGGTCACAAACACGTCGAAGCCCGCGCCGCCTACATGACCCGAGTCGAGCGCCGCACGCAGCGCCTTCTCGTCGACGAGACCGCCGCGTGCGCAGTTGATGATACGAACGCCTTTCTTGCACTTCGCAAGCGCCGCTGCGTCGAGCAGGTTCTTGGTCTTGTCGGTAAGCGGCGTGTGGAAGGTGATGAAATCAGAGCGTGCGAGCAGTTCTTCGAGTTCGACTTTCTCAACGCCGAGATCGAGCGCACGTTCCGGCGAAAGGAAAGGGTCGAACGCGATCACCTTCTTGCGAAGGCCGATCGCGCGGTCGGCGACGATACTTGTTGGTGATTTCGACGCCGTTGAAGCGGTTCTTTTCCCATTTGCCCGCCTGCGTCGAGGCGTCTGCGGCAGGAATCTGACGGGCGAGCGCGAACATCAGCGCAATCGCGTGTTCGGCGGTCGTGATCGAATTGCCGAACGGCGTGTTCATCACGATCACGCCCTTGGCGGTCGCGGCCGGGATTTCCACGTTATCGACGCCGATGCCGGCGCGGCCAACGACCTTCAGTTTCTTCGCGGCTTCCAGCACCTTCGCGGTGACCTTGGTCGCCGAGCGAATGGCAATGCCGTCATAGTCGCCAATGATCTTGATGAGCTCGTCGCGCTCAAGCCCGACTTTCACGTCGGTCTCGACGCCACGATCCTTGAAAATCTGCACGGCGGTCGGGGAAAGTTTGTCTGCGATCAGAACGCGGGGTGCCATCTTGGCCTCCAGCTATGAGAAATGGGAAAAGGGAAAAAGATCGCGAGGCGGCTTACGCCGCCTTCGCCTGTTGAGCTTTGGCCTGCGCGAAGGCCCAATCGAGCCAGGGCGTCAGTGCCTCAAGATCGGATGCCTCGATGGTGGCGCCGGTCCAGATGCGAAGGCCCGGAGGCGCATCGCGATAATGGCCGATGTCGAGGGCGACGTTTTCTTTCTCGAGCAGCGAGGCGAGCTGCTTCGCAAACGCATTCTGCGCGTCGACAGGTAATACCTTGATCGCCGGATCGACGACTTCGAAGCACACGGAAGTGTTCGAACGCTCGGCGGCTTTCTTGGCGAGGAAATCGATCCACGGGGTCTTTGCGACCCAATTTGCGAGCACCGCGAAATTCTTGTCAGCCCTCGCCTGCAGGCCTTTCAAGCCACCGACCGACTTCGCCCATTCGAGCGCATCGATATAATCCTCGACCGCTAGCATGGACGGCGTGTTGATGGTCTCGCCTTCGAAAACACCGGCGATAATCTTGCCGCCTTTGGTCATGCGGAAGATTTTCGGCATCGGCCAGGCAGGCACGTAGCTCTCCAAACGCTCGACCGCACGCGGCGAGAGAATAATCATGCCGTGTGCGGCTTCGCCGCCCAGCACTTTCTGCCAGCTATAGGTCACGACATCGAGTTTGGAGAAATCCAAGTTCTGCGCGAATGCAGCCGAAGTCGCGTCGCAGATCGTGAGCCCTTCGCGGTTTGCCGGAATCCAGTCGCCGTTCGGAACGCGCACGCCCGAGGTCGTGCCGTTCCAGGTGAACACTACGTCGTTTTTGAAATCGACCTTGGCGAGATCGGGTAGTTCGCCATAGGGCGCCTTGGTGATCTTCGCGTCTTTGAGTTTGAGTTGCTTCACGATGTCGGTCGCCCAGCCCTCGCCGAACGATTCCCACGTGAGAACCTCAACCCCGCGCGCACCTAACAGCGACCACAGCGCCATTTCGACGGCGCCAGTGTCGGAGGCCGGCACGATGCCGATCAGATAATTGGCGGGCACGCCGAGCACTTCGCGCGTGAGCTCGATCGCGTATTTCAAACGCGCCTTGCCCGGCTTCGAGCGGTGCGAGCGGCCGACCAGTGCTTTTTCGAGGTTTTGGAGTTTCCACCCCGGGCGCTTGGCGCAGGGGCCGGACGAAAAATGGTTTACGCGCGGTCGCGCGGCAGGCTGTGTCGTCATGACCTATCCTTCCAGATAGAAGCCCCTCGTTGGGGAGGGGTGTCCCACTGGCGGGAATAGCAGAAGATTCTGGCGGGTCAAGTGCGGTGCAGCAAAGCCCGCGAATAGTAGGGATACAAATAAAAAGGCGTGATCCCCGAAAAGCGGGGACCGGTTTTCGGACCAGGATCACGCCCAAATAAAAATAGGCCGCGATCCTGAGATCGCGGCCTAGTTCGCGAGAGCCAACCCGCGTCTTCGAAAATCAGTCGAGCTTGTAACGGAAGCCCACCTTGAATTCGTGCGCGGTCACGTCGATCAGGGAATTATTGAACGCGACAGCACTGCCGAGGTCGGCATAGCGATAACCGAAGTCGACCGAAAGATTCTGCGAAAGATGATAGGCAGCACCCGCCATCAAGGCATAAGCGAAATTCCAGCGGCCTTCGCCCTCAAGGTGATTGTAAGCGGTGCCGACGCCCGCGCCGACATACGGGGTCACGCCGTACCAGGTGCCGAGATCCACGTAGCCGTTTGCGAATACCGCTGAAGACCACATCTTCCCGTTGGCAACAATCGGATTGTCGGACACCGCGAAGCGGCTGCCGAACTGATAGTCGAGCGTTACGTCGCCGCGAAGCCAGCTCGAGAACTGATAGCCGACACCGAGGCCGAGTACTGCCGTATCCGGTGGACCGTCAGCGGCCGAAATATCGAACATACGGTAAGAGAAGTCGCCGCGGAGATACCAATTCGAGCCGAGCTCGACCCAAGGCGTCGGCGGCGCGCGCAAGATCGGCGGCGGCGCATCGGCGGCGTTGACGGGAGCAACAATCGAGAGCGCGGCCGCAGCGGCAACAGCGAGAGTGAGTTTTTTCATACGAGATACCTTTCTACACAACGCGCGTTGGCGCGGACTTCTCTTGAAGAAACCGGAGCGGCGGACGCCGCACCGGCTTCAAAATTTGCCTGTCAGAACCGGCGCATCAGCGGCTGGAAGATCTGTTGCGGTTGCTGGTAGACCGGCTGCTGCCGATAGACGGCGCTTGCAAACTGGTAGCGGACGCCGAGCTTCAGATCGTGCGAGTCGATGCCTTTGAAGATCATCGGATTGCGGATGGTGTTGGTGCCGTCAAACGCGATGATGTCGCCGCTCTGGCCGTCGCCGAGATAGACGTAGCGGTAAGCCAGCTCGACGGTGAAATTTCTGCTCACCTCGTAGGCGAGACCCGCGTGCAGCGCGTAAGCGACGTTCCATTTGTAGTCCGACTCGGCGTAAGCGAGAGTCGGCGCGCCGAGGGCGATGCCTGCATCGCGGAAGCTGTGAATTCCGATTCGTGCGATGCCGATGCCTGCACCGACGAAGGGCGTCACACCGCCCCAGGTACCGAGATCGGCGTAAATGTTCGCGAGATAAAGCCACTCGGACTTCTTCGCCGTGTAATTGTTGAAGCGCGGATCGCCGGCAAGCGTATAGATGTCCATGCCGTGAAAGCCGGTTTCGCCGCGATATTCGCCGGTCACGTCGAGGCGCAGCCAGCTATTCCATTTGTAACCGACGCCGATGCCGAACAGCATTCCCGACTCGAAATTCTTGTCGATGATGCGCAAGCCGGTCGCAGTCGAGTACAGCGCGTTATCCAGCGCCGAAACAGCCTGATTGGTCATGCCGATGTCGCCGCGGATGTACCAGCCCCCGAATTCTTCAATGACGGGCGGCGGCGGTGGCGGCGGCGCCACGCAGTGCGGCGGAAGCGGACCGCCCGGATGCGTTGGCTGACATGGATAGTCGGCCGCCGAGGCAACTCCCGAGGTGATGGCTCCAGCCGCAACAGCGGCGAGCACGGCAATACGAACGCTGCCCATCTTACGAATCCTTGTTTCTCGGCGTGAGCAAACTCGGATCGTGCTCGCGCCAGTTACTGACGACGCGAGTTTCGCAGCGAGTATTTAAAGAGCGCTTAACCTTAACTCTTAACCGTGATTTTTAATGATCGTTGCGCGCGCTTGCCGACAGAACAGCAAACACAAGGCGCCACGCACGATTGTATTAACGCGCGTTAGGAAAGAGATGAAGGAAGATTAAAGACCGGGTTTCCGGGAAGTTAACGCGAAGAGTTCCTCGCGAACTACGCGGCCGCCTTGGCAACAGCAGCGACGATCACGTCGACGACTTCTTCCACCAATTCGCGGTCGTCGCCTTCCGCCATGACGCGAATCACAGGCTCGGTACCGGAAGGACGGATGACGAGACGGCCGGTTTTACCGAGCCGCCGCTGCGCGGCATCGATCACGCTGGTCACCGACGAGTTTTCGAGCGGCTTGCCGGAAGAATAGCGCACGTTCTTCATCACTTGCGGCAGCGGGTCGAAGCGGTGGCAGACTTCCGAGACCGGTTTGCCGGATTTTTTGACCATCGCAAGCACCTGCAACGCCGCGACAAAGCCGTCACCGGTGGTGGCGTAGTCGGAAAGAATGATGTGGCCGGAAGGCTCGCCGCCGACGTTGTATCCGGTCTCCCGCATCTTCTCGAGCACGTAACGGTCGCCGACCGGCGTGCGCTCAAAGCCGATGCCGAGTTCTTCGAAATGGCGCTCGAGGCCCAGGTTGGACATGACGGTTGCGACCACGCCGTCGCGCGCGAGCAAGCCCTCGGCACGAAAGCGTTCCGCGATCAGCGCGAGCAACTGGTCGCCGTCGATGAGATGGCCCTTCTCGTCAATGATCACGACGCGATCAGCGTCGCCGTCGAGCGCAATCCCGATATCCGCACGCATCTCGCGCACCTTGGCGGAGAGCGCATCCGTCGCGGTCGAGCCGACGTCGCGGTTGATATTAAAGCCGTCCGGATCGACGCCGATAGAAATAACTTCCGCGCCCAGTTCCCACAGGCCCGCGGGCGCGACCTTGTAGGCTGCACCGTTCGCGCAATCGACCACGATGCGCATACCCTCGAGCGAAAGATTGCGCGGCAACGTGCGCTTCGCAAACTCGAGATAGCGCTCGTAAGCGCCGTCGATGCGCTTGGCACGGCCCAAATTGGCGGATTGCGCGAGCCGCTTCGACAGATCGCTGTCCATCAGCGCCTCGATTTCCAACTCGATCGCGTCGGTCAGCTTGTAGCCGTCCGGACCGAACAGCTTGATGCCGTTGTCGTCGTAAGGATTGTGCGAGGCGGAGATCATCACGCCGAGATCGGCGCGCATCGATCGCGTCAGCATCGCAACCGCAGGCGTCGGCATGGGGCCTAGCTGAAACACATCCATGCCGACGGAAGTGAAGCCCGCGACCATCGCGGTCTCGATCATGTAGCCGGAAAGGCGCGTATCCTTGCCGATCACGACGCGGTGACGGTGCTCGCCGTTCAGAAACATGAGGCCGGCCGCCTGCCCCACCTTGAGCGCAAGCTCAGGCGTGATCACGCGGTTAGCGCGACCACGAATGCCGTCTGTTCCGAAGTGCTTTTTTGCCATTAACTTTTGCCCTTAGCAGGGCCTCCGCCAGCGGCTTCGCATTTAAATAGACACAAGCCGGATATATCCGGCTAGCGCGGGGATACCCCTTCAAGGCACCCGAGGCTAGTCCGCAGCCTTTCTTCATACCCTCAAAAATTGTGAGCGATGTTAACGCCACGCCGAAAGCGTTAAAACAATGGGATTCGAGCCGATCCCGCTTACAAGGCCTGAAGAGAACAGGCTCGAGACGAGCGCCGTTTCCGCCTGCGAGTCCTAAAAACAAAACGCCCGCCATTTTTTTGGCGGGCGTTCCGTTTTCAATCGCTGGAAGATCAGTTCTGCGGCTGCGGCTCCATCGGACCGGCAGCGCCGCCCGGACGCGGGCGGTTGCCTTTCGGCACGGCGGTCGAACGCGGTGCCGGCGCTTCGGGCTCACCGCGCACCGGCGGCGTGCCGGACAAGAGCGCCTTGATCTCGTCGCCGGAAAGCGTCTCGTACTCGATGAGGCCCTTTGCCAGCACTTCGAGCTGATCGCGCTTCTCTTTCAGAATTTTCGTCGCCTCGTCGTGACCGGCTTCGACAAGGCGGCGCACTTCAGAGTCGATCTTCTGCGCGGTCGCCTCCGAAATATTCTGCGTACGCGAGACCGAGTGGCCGAGGAAAACTTCTTCCTGGTTTTCGCCGTAAGCGACGGCGCCGAGTTCTTTCGAGAAGCCCCAGCGCGTCACCATCATGCGAGCAAGGCGGGTCGCCTGCTCGATGTCGGATTGCGCGCCGGAAGTGACCTTGTCGTGGCCGAAGATCATCTCTTCGGCGACCCGGCCGCCCATCATGATGGCAAGACGCGAAGTCATCTGCTCATAGGACATGGAAAGCTTATCGCGCTCGGGCAACTGCATGACCATGCCGAGTGCGCGGCCGCGCGGGATCACGGTCGCCTTGTGAACCGGGTCGGTCGCCTTCACGTTGAGCGCCACGAGCGCGTGGCCGCCTTCATGATAGGCGGTGAGCAACTTCTCTTCCTCGGTCATGACGAGCGAGCGGCGTTCCGCACCCATCATCACCTTGTCTTTGGCGTCTTCGAATTCGCTCTGGGTCACCATGCGTTTGCTGCGCCGCGCGGCCATGAGCGCGGCTTCGTTGACGAGGTTCGCGAGATCCGCACCCGAGAAGCCAGGCGTACCGCGCGCAACCGTCTTCAGGTTGACGTCCGGCGAGAGCGGCACCTTCTTCACGTGGACCTTTAAAATCTGCTCGCGGCCGGTGA
>LNEZ01000107.1 GCA_001464215.1 Rhizobiales bacterium Ga0077548
ACGGTGTCCCAGGAATATTCCTTGCCCGGATCAAAGTGCGGCGCGGCTTTGAGTTCCGCCTCCGTGATGTTCACTTCATAGCCCTTTAATTCCGGATTGTAGTCGAGCTTGGCCCAGGGGATCGGGTAGTGATCGTGGCCGAGGCCGAGAAAACCGCCAAAGCTCATCACGGCATAGGCCACCTGCCCCGAATATTTGTCGATCATCAGCCGCTCGACCGAGCCGATCTTGGTGCCGTCGGAGCGATAGACGTTGGTTCCGTCCACGCGGTCGCTCTCGATCAGGTCGTGCGTGAGTTTCGTGTGCGCGGTGTCCGCCATTGCGCGCGGTGCTGCTGTCGCCATGTTTTCCTCCATGAATGTTGGTCTGCCGCCCTCCATTAGAGAATGAACGGCGCGGCGCGGGCATGGTTCCGCGATACCGGAACAAAGATGACAGCGCCGCGTTCGCGCAGACGGCGGAAGAAATCAGGAGATCACCATGCCCCGCGGCGACAAGTCGGCCTACACCGACAAGCAGAAACGCAAAGCCGGATATATCGAGGACAGCTACAAGAAGCGCGGCATGACGGACAAAGACGCAGAAGCCGCGGCATGGGCCATCGTGAACAAGATTCATGGCGGCGGCGAAAAGAGCGGTTCCGGGCGCGGCAAGCCGGAGAACAAGGAAGTTTACAAGAAGGGCGGACGCAAAGGTGCTGCCGCGAGCGCCAAACGCTCGAAGACAGCAAAGTCGCGCTCGGCCAAGAAGGCGGCAAAGACGAGAACGCAAAAAAAGAAATCGAAATCGCGAACGAAAAAAGCGAGACCACGCAAGCGCGCGTGAAGCATCGGGGAATCCCCGCTGCGCGGGCTTCAGGGTCGGCGAGCGCTGCGGCCTCTACTTGCAACTAATTCGCAATTGCAATAAGCTGGCTTTCTCAGAGAGGAAAGCCAATGTTTTTGCGGTCATTTCTGCTTAGTTCGCTTGCGCTCGTCTTAGCGGGTTTTGTTACGAGCGCGGCGTACGCCGCAGGCGATCTCTCGCGCCTGCAGCCGATCGAAGTCGTGGTCGATCTCGGCAAGCCTGGCAATCACGCCTTCTTTCCGGACAAGCTGAAGTTCGAGACCGGCAAACTCTACAAGCTCGTGCTGCGCAACCACAGCGGCGACCCGCACTACTTCACGTCGCACGGATTTTCGCAGGCGGTATGGACGCGCAAGGTGCAGGTGACGCAAATGCGCGACGGCAAGCCTGTCACGCTCGCAGAGTTCAAGGGCGCGATCCGCGAAATCGAAGTCTATCCCGGCCACTCCGCGGAATGGTGGTTCGTGCCGGTCGCGGCCGGACGTTTCACCGATCTACATTGCGGCATCCGCGGCAGCGATGGAAAAACCCACGCCGATCACGGCATGACCGGAGAGATCGTCGTCGAGTGAAACGGCGCAAGCGCCGCGCTAAACAAAAACGCCCCGCTTGCGCGGGGCGTTTTCAATTTCGAGAGCGAAACTTATCGCACCAGCGAGGTGCTCGAGACGAAGCGGTCGTCGCGCTGCACGATAACCTGCAGGCTCTTCGCGCCGCGCGCCTTCACCATCTCGAACAGGATTTTCGCGTTGTCCGGATGCAGGCGCGTGCAGCCCATCGAGGCGGTGCGGCCGAGCAGGTGCGTCGCGAGCGTGCCATGGATCGCGTAGTGGCCGTCGTAAAAAATAGCGTAAGGCATTGGCGCGTTATTGAAGAGGCGGGAATACGTAATCACGTGCATCGACTGCACCTTGAAAGTGCCGGCCGGCGTGATCGCAACGCCGTCACGCCCGGTCGAAACCGGCCAGACATATTTTTCGACGCCATCGACGACGACGCGCAGTTCCTGCTTCGGCACCGAGATCGTGACCACGATAGACGGCGGCTCGGCGCGGGACGCAGCGTGCTCGAAGGGACGCTGCTGCGCGCTCGCGGGCGCAAGCGTCAACGCCGAGATCAGCGCGGCGGCGGCAAGGATGCGTTTCATGGAAAGCCCCGTATTCATTGAATCAGCCCTCTCGGCATTTATTGAGAAACCGGCCGGTTTTCGCAAGTGCGTAGAGGCCACACCGGCGCTATGTCGCGGAATTGTTACTCGAATTCGCCCGTTTTTGGCTGGAGGAAGGGTTTCAGATAGGATTCGAACATGATGCGCCGCCTCGGAATTTACGCTCTCTTGATGCTCGCCGCGGCCCCAGCGGCGGCACAGGCTCCCGCGCCGAACGCCCCCGCCAAGGAACTGTTCGGGAAAAAATCGGACGCCGCGCCACTCAAGGCACGCGCGATCGGTTTCTATTCCAAGGGCTGCCTTGCCGGCGGCATCGCATTGCCCGTGAACGGGCAAACCTGGCAGGTCATGCGGCTTTCGCGCAACCGCAACTGGGGCCACCCGGACCTGATCGCTTTTCTAGAGCGCTTCGCAAAGCGCGTACCGCAAGCCGGCTGGAACGGCATTCTGGTCGGCGATCTTGCGCAGCCGCGCGGCGGGCCGATGCTGACGGGACACGCCTCGCATCAGGTCGGCTTAGACGCCGACATCTGGCTGACGCCGATGCCGAACCGCACGCTCGGTACCGAAGAGCGCGAAAGTTTTCCGCCGCAACTCATGGTGCGCGCCGACCGCCGCGACATCGATCCGAAAATCTTCACGCCCGGTCATGTGCAGGTGATCCGCATGGCAGCGGAGGACCCCGAAGTCGAGCGCATCTTCGTAAATGCCGCGATCAAGAAAGCGCTATGCCGCGAGGCGCCGAAGCAGCCGTGGCAAACGAAGGTTCGCGCCTATTGGGGACACGACTATCATATGCATATCCGGCTGCGCTGCCCGAAGGACAGCCCCGACTGCACGCCACAAGGGCCGGTCGGCAGCGAAGACGGTTGCGGCAAAGAGCTGGATTGGTGGTTCCGCGACGCGATCATCAATCCGCCGCCGCCGGTAGAACCAAAAGTAAAACCGAAGCCGAAACCCCCGATCACGATGGCGGAACTGCCGCCATCGTGCCGGGATGTGTTGATCGCGAAGTAAGAAGTTAGCGGGTTGCGATCAGTGCTGCGAACGGGAACAACAGCAGCCCGCCGATCACCGCCGTGATCACGATCGAAACGATGATCGCGCAAATCAGCGACACGATGAAATAGCCCATCACCTTGTCCTGCGGCGTGCGCATCATCGTCGGCAGGCCGAGGTAGAGCGTGTAGAGGCTGTAGATGCCGCCCGCGAGCGCGATCAGTCCGCCGAGTACCGGGATGATGGCGAAGATGCCCGCCACCCATGACGCGGTGTAGGCGTAAGCGGTCAGCTTCAGCGCGCTCGGCATATGCTTCTCGCTGCCAAAGGTCGGTGCGAGCGCATTGATGACGAAGGCAACAACGTAAACGACTACGAAGGCGAGGAGATACCCGACCGCGCCGGCGGCGAGGCCGTAGGTCAGCGGCAGAACGCCCACGATCGCGCTGCCGATGATCGTGCCGATCAATGGCAGCAGCGCGAGGATCGCGACATAGGTGAAGACTTCTTTGGTGTCGCCGGACTCACCGTCGATCACCGGCCACTCGGTCTTTGGGGTTAGCAAAATATTTTTTACGCGATCGACGATACCAGCCATAGGAACCTCCTGCCCCGATTGCCTCGACCCCCGAGGCGATTCGAATTCGCGGCGGATATTCCCGCCGGGCACATATAAAGTCACGCGGAACGGGCCGCAGATCAACGGTTTTTCCGCCGTTCCCCGATGTGCTCCCCGGACTACAATCAGCCTTCGAATCCCTCCAATTTTCGGCTCATGCGAAGTTTCCCGCCCCGCCGCATCGTCTGCCTGACCGAAGAGACGGTCGAAACGCTCTATTTGATGGGTGAGGATGCCCGGATTGTAGGCGTTTCCGGCTATGCGGTGCGCCCGCCACAGGTCCGTAAAGAAAAGCCTCGGGTCGCGGCTTTCATATCGGCGGATGTGCCGAAGATTCTCGCGCTCACTCCCGACCTCGTGCTCACCTTCTCCGACCTGCAGGCCGGGATCGTCGCCGATCTCGTGAAGGCCGGGATCGCGGTGCACGCCTTCAACCAGCGCGACGTCGCCGGAATTTTCGCGATGATCGAGACGCTCGGCGGATTGATCGGCGAGCCCGCGAAGAGTGCCGCACTCTGTGCCGGTCTGCGGAAGCGGCTGGATGAGGCGCGCATTCGAGGCGCTGCCCTGCCCGCACGGCCGCGCATCTATTTCGAGGAATGGGACGAGCCGATGATCTCCGGCATCGGCTGGGTGTCGGAGCTGATCGAGGCCGCCGGCGGCATGGAGGTTTTCCCTGATCTTGCGGTGAAGAAATCCGCACCGGAGCGGGTGGTGACCGGCGCACAAGTGATCGCGGCTGCGCCCGACATCATCATCGGCTCATGGTGCGGCAAGAAGTTCGTGCCCGGGCGCGTCATCGCGCGGCCGGACTTCGATACGATCCCGGCCGTTCGCGACGGGTTTGTCCGCGAGATCAAGTCGACGCTCATTCTTCAGCCCGGCCCCGCGGCGCTCACCGACGGACTGGCCGCGATCGAGGCCATCGTTGCGGAGTGGGTTGCGGCAAAAGCGCAGGGTAAACCGAGGCTTTCGGCGAATACTTGAAGCCGAAGCACTGTCTTTGCGATTTGGCGCCGTATTTGTTTTATTCGTTCCTCAACCCAAAGAAGCAGCGCCGTGACAACGAACAAGAGCTTTCTGAGCGACCTCTTTCAGACGATTTCCGATCGCGGACGCGATCTCATTTCGCGCGCGCGCGGGCGCACGAAGCCTGCCGGCGAAGTGCGCACCGAAAATCTAGTCGAGCTTTGCGAGCAGTTGCTATCGCGCCGAGGGGAAGCCTCCGGTGTCGCTCTCGCCGCCGAGATTCTCGAAGCCTATCGAGAGCTGAAGACCGGCGAGCGGGTCGCCTTTTTCGAAGCGCTTGCGCACCGCTACGGGCCGGATCGCGAAAAGCTGAAACGGGCCGCGAAGAAATACGTCGATGCACAGGACGAAGCGGCGGAGGCAGCACTTCACGATGCGAGCGAGCCGCGGCGGCAGGAAATCGTACGGCGGCTTAATCTCGCCCCCGACGGCACCGAAGGGCTGGTCGCGATGCGTTCGCATTTGCTGGACGCACTTTCGCGGCGCGGCGATCTCGCGGCGGTCGACCGCGATTTCGTGCATCTGTTTTCTTCGTGGTTCAACCGCGGCTTTCTGGTGCTGCGGCGGATCGACTGGTCGTCGCC
>LNEZ01000108.1 GCA_001464215.1 Rhizobiales bacterium Ga0077548
CTCACCGACGAGCCGCTGATCTTCGTCGAGGTCGCGCTCACGAAAGAAATCCCCGGCGCGATCGCACCTATTCTCGCGCGCGGCAGGAAGCCGCTCGACCCCCGTGAAGCGACGGCGGCAGTGTTCTATTCGATCTCCAACACACAGAAGGGACTTGCGGGTGTCTCCTTCGGCAGCTTCCTGATCAAGCAGGTCGCCGAAGAAATCTCGCGCGAATTTCCGAAGCTGGAAACCTTTGTCACGCTCTCGCCGGTTCCGGGTTTTGCGAAATGGCTCGCCCGCGAGCGTAAGAGCGAAGCCTCGGGCGCGATCCATGACTCGGACCGCGGAGCGCTGGCGCTGCTCGACAAGCCGGGCTGGCACGAAGACAAAAACAGCCGCGATGCGCTGGAAGCGCCGCTTTCTTCGCTCGCAGCACAGTATTTCCTGAACGGAAAAACCAGCTACGGACGACCGCTCGATCCGGTCGCGCGGTTTCATCTTGGCAATGGCGCGGCACTCGCGCATATCCACGCCAATGCAGACCTGTCATCAAGAGGCCTCGCGCAATCGCATGGCGTCATGGTCAACTACCGCTACGACCTTTCGGAAATCGAGAAAAATCACGAAGCCTATGCCGAAGCCAGCGAAGTCGTTGCCAGCAAGGATGTGAAGAAACTGCTGCGGCAGCCGCAGGCGGTACGTTCCCTACCCGCGAGAATACCTGCAATGAACGCCACCAATTATCTTTTCACCGCGCTCGAACAGGCGATCCCTTCGCGAGAGAAGGCGCTGATCGAATTGCCTGACGGAAAAATTATTTCCTATGGCGAAGTCTTCGATCTCTCGGCAAAGATTTCCGCGTATCTCATCCGCCGCGGCGTTCAGCCCGGCGACCGGGTCGCGGTGCAGATCGAAAAATCCTGGCAGAACCTCGCACTTTATCTCGGCGTCGTGCGCGCGGGCGGCGTCTATCTGCCGCTCAACACCGCCTATCCGCTTGCCGAACTCGAATATTTTCTGGGTGACGCCGAACCGCGTGTCGTGATCTGCAAACCGGAAACCGAGAGCGGCGTAAAGGCGCTCGCTTCAAAACTGAAAATAAGCACTGTTGAAACGCTCGGCGTGAGCGGCGACGGCTCGCTGCTTGCGAACGCAAAAGACGCAACGCCTTCCGCCCCTATTGCGCGAACCAAGGACGATCTTGCCGCCATTCTCTATACGTCCGGTACCACGGGCCGCTCGAAAGGCGCGATGCTTTCGCACGATAATCTGCTTTCGAATGCGGCAACCCTGAAGGATTATTGGCGTTTCACTGCAGACGACGTACTGTTGCACGCGCTGCCGATCTACCACACGCACGGACTGTTCGTTGCGATGAACGTCGCGCTATTGTCCGGTGCGTCGATGATTTTCTTCGGCAAGTTCGATGCCGACGAGATGATCCGGCTCATGCCGAAGGCAACCTCGATGATGGGCGTGCCGACCTTCTATGTGCGTTTCGTCGATCACGCGAAAATCACGAAAGAAGCGACCAAGCATATGCGTCTATTCGTTTCCGGTTCGGCGCCGCTGCTTTCGGAAACGCATCGCGCTTTCTCGGAGAAGACCGGTCACGCAATCCTTGAGCGCTACGGCATGACCGAAACCAATATGAATACGTCGAACCCTTATGATGGCGACCGCATTCCCGGCACCGTCGGCTTTCCGCTGCCGGGGGTCGAACTTCGCGTCGCCGATCCGGAAAGCGGAAAAATACTCGAGCAAGGCGAAATCGGCGTGATCGAGGTGAAGGGCCCGAACGTGTTTCAGGGCTATTGGCGGATGCCGGAAAAGACCGCTGCCGAATTTCGTGCCGATGGCTTCTTTATTACCGGCGACCTCGGCAAGATCGACGAGCGCGGGTACGTCCACATCGTGGGCCGCGGCAAGGATCTCGTCATCTCCGGCGGCTTCAACGTCTATCCGAAGGAAGTCGAGGGCGAGATCGACGCCATCGCGGGCGTGGTCGAGTCCGCCGTGATCGGGCTCGCGCATCCCGATCTTGGCGAAGGTGTCACCGCCGTGGTGGTGAAATCGAAGGCGGCAGCACTTACCGAAGCGGAAATTCTGGGCGCGCTCGAAGGCCGCCTCGCCCGCTTCAAGCAGCCGAAGCGCGTCTTCTTCGTGGACGACCTGCCGCGCAACGCGATGGGCAAGGTGCAGAAGAACGTGCTGCGCGAAACTTACGCAAAGACCTATTCGAAGAACGTGGCGTGACGCACCCGCTGTTTGCGGTTCTGCAAAACTTCATCGCGCCAAAGCCGATGCAATAATTGGCGTGGGGCGCCTCCCACGCTTTTTTGCGGCGCAATAAGTCCGCCTATTCCCCCAAAGATACGGTTGGAAGTCCAATCGTTTCATCCCATGATAGATGGATAAGAAAAGCCTTTGGGAGGAGACTACCGATGTTCAAAAGAATTCTTTGCGGGGTGGCTGCGATCGGCATGATCGCAGGCTCCACGCAGTTGCTGCCGGCGCAGGACGCGCCGAAGTCGATCAAAGTCGGCTATGTCATTTCACTGTCGGGACCGCAGGCGGCTGGCGCGCTGCTGACTTCCGTTCCGAACTACCGGCTCTGGGTCGATGACGTGAACAAAGCCGGCGGAATCATGCTGAAAAAGTACGGCAAGCGCATTCCGATCGAAGTGACCGAAGTTGACGACCGCTCGAACAACGAAGACATGGTGCGCCTGGTGGAACGCCTGATGACCGTCGACAAGATGGACATCGTGCTGGCGCCGTGGGGCACGGGACCGAACCTGCAGGTGCTGCCGGTGTTCAACAAGCACGGCTATCCGCAAATCATGGGTACGGCCGCGACCGAGCAGATCGACAAGCTCGCTCCGAAATTCGATAACGCGTTCTGGATGCTCGGCAAGCCGTCGGAAGGCGTGAAGGCGCTTGTCGATATGCTGAACGACCTTCGCAAGAAGGGACAGATCAAGGAAACCGTCGCGCTGTTCTCCGTGCAGCATCCGTTCGGTGCGGAGTTCCTCGCACCGGCAAAGGCCGCGCTCGCCGCGAACAACTACAAGGTCGTCTATGAAACCACCTACCCGCTCGGCTCGCCGGACCTTTCGGCGCAGATCAAGGCGGCAAAGGCGGCCGATCCGGACATCATGATCGCGTTCTCCTATCCGCCGGACACCTTCATGCTCACCGAGCAGGCGCTCGCGAACGACTTCAATCCGAAAGTGAAGTATCTCGCAGTCGGCGCGGCGTTCCCGAACTACAAGGGCAAGTTCGGCGACAAGATCAACGGCTTCTTCGGTCTCGGTGCGTGGGATCCGAACGGCCCCGGCGTGCAGGATTGGGTGAAGCGCCACAAGGATGTGAACAAAGGTCAGGAGCCTGACCGTTGGGCAAGCTCGAACACTTACGCAGGTCTGCAAATGTTGCAGCAGGCGATCGAGCGTGTCGGCGAGATCGACAACAAGAAGATCATCGCCGAACTTCGCACCGGCACCTTCAAGACCATTCTCGGCGACGTGAAGCTGGAAAATAACCAGTTAACCAAGCTGTGGTGGGTCGGCCAGTATCAGGCCGGCGAATATAAAGGCGTCTCGCCTTCGAACCTGCCGGGCGCGGTCGCTCCGCAGATAAAGTAAGGTTAAGCAAAGGCTACCGGGCCCGCGTGTCGTGAACGCGGGCCCTTTTCTATAGAATCGGCGGCAAGTAAACGGGCGCGCAGTCGTACGCGCGCACGAACGGAGTTCGCGTAGCGTGACCTTGTTTTTCGACTTCATGATTGCGGGTCTTGTGATCGGCGGCATCTATGCGCTGATCGCGATCGGCTTGAACCTGCAATACGGCGTCGCGCGCGTCCTCAATCTCGCCTATGGCGAATTTCTTATGCTCGCGGGCTACGCGGCATTCTGGGGCTTCACGCTCCTGAATGCGCCGCCCTTTATCACATTGCTATTTGGCGTGCCGGCGGCGTTCATCGCTAGCTGGCTACTCTTTATGTACGTGCTGCATCCGCTGCTTTCGCGCACGCGCGATCAGGGCAAGCGCGAGATTGATTCGATCATCTCGACCTTCGGTCTGTTGTTCGTTTTGCAAGGCGTGGCACTCGTGCTGTGGACCGGCACTGACCGCGCCTATACGTATCTCGCCGACGTAATCCGGCTCGGGCCGCTGGCGCTCTCCGCGAACCGCGTCGTGACCTTGGTTGCCGCACTCGCGCTTGCCTTCGGCGTCTATGCGGCGTTGCGTTACTCGAAGACGGGCCGCGCGCTGCGCTCGATCGCAAGCAATCCGGATGCGGCACCGCTCGTCGGCGTCGATGTAAAACGCTACAGCGCGCTTGCTTTCGCGTCGGGCGGCGCACTCGCCGCCTGTGCGGGCATCCTGATTTCCATGTTCTTCGGCATGAACCCGACTACGGGTGCTGCCTTCACGATGAAGGCGCTGATCGTCGTCGTGATGGGCGGTATCGGCCATGTCATGGGCGGCTTTGTTGCCGGCATCATGCTCGGACTTGCCGAGCAGTTCGGTGCGCTGCTTCTGAACTCCGGCCTGATCACGGTCGTCAGCTTTACGCTCTTTTCGCTCGTGCTGCTGTGGAAACCGGAAGGCCTGTTCGGCGGCAGTACGCGCACCAGCAGCGGCCGCACGATCCGCATTCCGAAGGAAATCATCGCGCTGGTTGTGCTCGCGGCACTCATCGTCGCCCCGCGCTACATCGACAGTTTCCGCCTCGCGCAGTTGCTCGACATCTTTAAATACGTCGCACTCGCGACCGGCTGGGCTTTCTTCTCCGGTCCTACGCGCTACATTTCGCTCGCGGCTTCCGCGTTCTACGGCGTCGGCAATTACGCGGTCGCGGTACTTGCGCCCGACTACGGCTATCTCTACGCGCTCGGAGCCGCGGCCGTCATCGGCATCGTGCTCTCCGCCTTCGTCGGTCTTGCCACGCTGCGGCTGAAGGGTATGTATTTCGTCATCTTTACCTTCGGCCTTGCTACTCTCGTTCGCGAGATTGTCACGTGGTACGAAGCCAGCATTGCAGTGAAAGCCGGGCGCTATCTCTACGGCTTGGAAGTCTTCACCAACGACGTCGCGCGCGACATCTATTATCAGTTGCTTGCGCTGTGTGTGTTTATCGTCGGCCTCTGGCTGATCCGCGACCGCACGCGCATGGGATTTGCGATGAAGACGTTAGGGGCGGACGAAACCGTCGCCCGCCAAATCGGCATCAACACGACGCGGCTGAAAATCGGCACCTTCGTCATCAGCGCGCTGGTGATGACGCTCGCCGGCGCAATCATGGCGCCGCGCTCGAGCTATATCGACCCGACCACAGCATTCAATCCGACGGTGTCGTTCCTCACCGTGATCATGGCGCTCTTGGGCGGCGCGACTTCGGTGTGGGGACCGATGCTCGGCGTGGTGCCGCTGGTGCTGATCCAGGACTGGATTTCGATCAATTTACCGAATTACTTCTCGATTGTGCTGGGCTTGTGCTTCCTCGGCATCGTGTTCTTCATTCCCAATGGATTGCTAGGACTGCTACAGGACTGGCGCAGACGATGGCGCGCCAGACGCGACGGTGACGCATGAGCGCGCCTGTCCTGAATATCGCGAGCGTCTCGCGCCGCTTCGGCGGCCTGAAGGCCGTGGACCGCGTCTCGTTCTCCGTGCCGCGCGGCGAGATCATGGGCCTTATCGGTCCGAACGGTTCCGGCAAGACCACGCTCCTCAACGTCATCATGGGCCGCCTCGCGCCAAGCGATGGTACGGTACTCAAAGACGGCAAACGCATTTCCGGCCGCACACCCGAACAAATCTGCCGTCTCGGTGTCGCAAGCACCTTCCAGCTTGTGCGCGTGCCTGACGCCTTGAATGCACGCGACAACGTCGCGGTCGCAGCTATGTACGGCAAGCGCAGGATCGGTGTTTCAGCCGCGCGTGCCGAGGCCGAGCGGCTGCTCGATCGCGTGCAATTCGAGGGCAATCTCGAAGCCCATGCCGACCAGCTCACTTATTTCGACCAAAAGCGGATCGAGCTTGCGCGAGCCCTGGCCTGCTCGCCCGACGTGCTTTTGCTCGATGAGTGGCTCGCGGGACTCAACCCTTCCGAACTCGAGCGCGGCATCGAGCTCGTGCATTCGCTCAAAAGCGAAGGCATCACCGTCGTCATGGTCGAGCACGTGATGCACGCGATCCGCTCGCTCTGCTCGTATGTGGTGGTGTTGTCCGCGGGTAAATTGATCGCCTCCGGTACACCGGACGATGCGCTCGCCAATCCTGAAGTCATCCGCGTTTATCTCGGGGATGACCAATGATCGAAGCCAAAAACCTTTCGGTCTCTTACGGACGCCACATCGCGCTCGAAGACGTTTCGATCAAGCTCGACCGCGGCGACGTCACCGTGGTGCTCGGCGCGAACGGCGCCGGCAAGACCACGCTCGTGAATGCGCTTGCCGGCATGGTGCCGCTGTTATCCGGTACGGTATCGCTCGACGGCAAGAACATCACGTTTGAGCCCGCACATAATCGCGTGAAGTATCGCCTGGCTACCGTGCCGCAAGGACGCGGCCTGTTTCCGGATATGTCGGTCGAAGACAATCTTTCGCTCGGCAGCTTCGTTTCCGACGACAAGGACGAGATCGAATTCCGCCGCGCCGAGATTTTCCGTGTGTTTCCGCGCCTGAAAGAGCGCGCGAAGCAGGCGGCAAGCACTATGTCCGGCGGCGAGCAGCAGATGCTAGCCATCGGTCGCGCGCTGATGTCGTCGCCCGCTTATCTGCTGCTGGACGAGCCGTCGCTGGGACTTAGTCCTGTACTGACCAGCGAGCTTTTCAAGACCATCCGCAAGATCGCGGACAAAGGCGTCGGCGTGTTGCTCGTCGAGCAGAACGCATTGCAGTCGCTCAAGATCGCGGAACAGGCCTATCTCGTCGAGACTGGCCGTATCGTCGATCAAGGTCCGGCGCAGGGATTGCGCTACGACGCGAGCGTCATCGACACGTATCTCGGCGGCCGTAAAGCCCTGCCCGCGCCGGTGAAGCCGAAGCTGATCGGAAACTAAATCGTCATGCTCGCGCTTGTCGCGAGCATCCACGCCTTAAAAGCCTTACATAGAGAAAAGGCGTGGATGGCCGGGACAAGCCCGGCCATGACGAACTTCTATAACCAGTTCCGCTTTGATTACATCCGCGACGGCAGGAACAGCGACAGCGCCGGGAAGATAACCAGGAGCGCCAGCCGCACGAGATCCATCAGGATAAACGGCGTCACGCCGCGATAGATTTTCTGCAACGAAACGTCCTTTGCAATCGAGTTGATGACAAAGACGTTCATGCCGATCGGCGGCATGATCATGCCCAGACAGACAACCATCACGATGATGACGCCGAACCAGATCGGATCGAAGCCGAGCGCGGTGACCACGACCTCGAATACGATCGGCACGGTCAGCAGGATCATCGCAAGCTCGTCCATCACCGCGCCGAGCAGGATGTACATGAGTAGAATGATGCTCAGAATGCCGTAAGGCCCGAGCGGCAGCGAAAGCAAGAAAGTGCTGAAATTCTGTGCGGCCTGCGTGATAACGAGAAGATAGCCGAAAACGAAAGCGCCGATCACGATCGTGAAGATCGCAGCAGAAGTGCGCACGCTGTTGATCAGGCATTCCATTACGATTCTTCGCGACATTCTTCCGCGCATCCAGCCGATGATAAACGCGCCGCTCGCGCCCATCGCGGCTGCCTCGGTCGCGGTGAAGAGGCCCCAATACATTCCGCCCATGACGAAGAAGAACAGCAGCAACGTTGCCCAGATGTCTTTCAGCGATGCGATTCTTTCGCTCCAGGGCGACCGTGGTCCGCGCGGCATAAGCTCGGGACGGAAGTAGCCGACAATCTGCACCGCTATCAGATACATGAAAGCGCCGAGGAGACCCGGAATAACTCCGGCGATCAGCAATTTCGAGATGTCGGTTTCGGTGAGCACGCCGTAAAGCGCGAAGATTACCGAGGGCGGAATCATGATGCCGAGCGTGCCGCCGGCCGCGATCACGCCGGTTGCAAGCCCGTCCTGATAGCCAGCCTTGCGCATTTCAGGCAGCGCGACCTGCGTCATGGTCGCGGCGGTTGCGACCGAAGAGCCATTGATCGCAGCGAAACCCGCGCAGGCCGTAATCGTCGCCATCGCAAGCCCGCCGCGCCGGTGTCCGAGCCAGGCGTTGCTCGCACGAAACAGTTCGCGGCTCATGCCGGCGGCGGTCGCAAACGCGCCCATCAGAATGAACATCGGGATGATACCGAGATCCCAGTCGGTCACGTTGCGTATCGGCGATTGCGCGAGCAGAGAAAGCGCCGGGATGCGGCCGCTCAAGTACCAGTAGCCGACGACGCCCGCGATCGCCATGCCGATACCGATCGGCACGCGAATAGCCATCAGCGCAAACAGGCCGACAAAAGCCGAGAGGGCGACGATGGTATTCTGGGTCATGGAATTTACTCGACGCGCTCGATCTTATGTTCGCGCTCGACATTCTCTCCGCGCGCAAGGCGTATCATGCGGACCGCGACCAGAATGGTGGAGAACATAATGCCCAACGCCATCACAAGATGAAACGGCCAGACTTTCAGGCGAAGATCGTAGGTCGCTTCGCCGCTCCAGTAGCCGCTCATGACTTTGACGCCGAGCATCCAAGTGAAGACGAGTAGAAACAGAAAAAGAATTCCGGTCGCGAACAGGTCGATCAAACGTCTTCCGTGCGGACCGGACCAATCCCAGAGGATGTCGACCTTGATGTGATCGTTGCGGTAGCTCGTCGCAGCAAAGCCCCAGAAAATGCAGACGCCGAGCGCGAGACAGGAAAGGTGGTACCACTCGGGGATGGTCAGCACGAATTTGTAGTCGGTGCGGCCCGTCATCCAGTTCAGGAAATCGCCGAGACCGACGCTGCTACCGCGAGCCATAACGTTGACGAAAACAAGCGCGGTAACGGCGGCGAGGAAGATCCCCGCCGCCGTTTCAGTATAAGCGATCAGGCGCTCAATCGCGCTGTTTCGCCTGGCTTTCGGAACCATCAGTAGGCCGCGTCAGCCGTTTTCAGTTCGTCTTTCAGCGCCTTCAGGATCGCCGCGGGATCACCCACGTTGGCCTTCGTGATGCTGTCGGACCAGGTCTTGGTCAGCGGCTCAGCAGCTTTGCGCCAAGCGGCGAGCTGTGCGTCCGTGATCTTATAAACCGTGTGCCCTGCCGTGTTGCGAAGTTTGTCGCGGCCAGCGGCTTCGTAATGCGCCCACGGGGTTGCAACTTTCGCCGCCCATTCCGGCGAGCAGTGATCGTCGATCACCTTCTTTTGTGCCGGCGACATACCGTCATACTTCGCCTTGTTCATGACCCAGGCAAAGGTCGTGGCATAAAGCGGCACATCGAGATGGAACTTGGTCACGCTGTCGATCTTGAAGAGCAGGATCGAACCCCAAGGGAACGTGATCGCGTCGGCAACACCACGCTCCAGCACTTCGCGCGATTCAGGCGCGGAAGCCTGCACGTTGGTGCCGCCGAGCAGCGTCACGAAAGACGCCATGGTCGCGTGCGCCGGGCGAATCTTCATGCCCTTAATCTCGTCGGGCGTTTCGATCTTCTTCTTCGAGTGCAGCGCGCCGGGATCGTGCACGAAAGCGAGACAGAACTTAACGTCTTTCATCTCGTTCGTGGCGTAGCGGCGATACCATTTATCGAGCGCAACCGAACCGCCGATGGCGTTCGTCATCAGGAACGGAAGTTCGCCGGCGGCGATGATCGGGAAGCGGCCGGGCTGATAACCGGGATTAATGTAGGTCACGTCGGCGATGCCGTCGCGCGCCATGTCGTAGTGGTCGTTCGCCTTGCCAAGCTGCTGGGCGGGATAAACCTGGAAGGTGATCGTGCCGTTCGAGGCTTTCTCGACTGACTTACCCCACTCTTCCATCGCCTTTTGCAGCGGGTGTGCGGGCGGAACCCAATGCCCCAATTTCAAGTGAACCGGCTTATCCTGAGCCGCTGCCGAACCGGCGATGCCGAGTGCGAGCACAGCCCCAAGCGCAGTCGCGCGCAACTTCATTGCAGTCCCTCCCTTTTACACCGGCTTATTTTTGGCGTTGCCGGTATTGGTTGGCCGGCGTCTTACCACCGGCGTCTGATTGTTATACCACGAAACTGTTGGTTATTATCGGCCCCCGTGGCACCCAAGACGCTATCACGGCCAGTTCCAAGGCCTGCCGGCTTTTAGCTTTTCTAATTGAGCCCTAGAGCGATTGGGTTGTAAAGTGAATTAGTTGGGTACAAAACCAATTTCGGCTGGTACCTTTCCAGAGCAAAGTTTTCCGCGCGAAACCCAGTGGACCGAAAAGAAATGAAACAAGAGTCAGTCTCCCGCAGCGCGGAAGCAGAAATATCCTCGCCTCGAAAAAGCGCGGCAAACGAGAATGTCGATTTCGGCCCGCTTGCAAACTGGGTCGGCTTTCACCTGCGGCTCGCGCAGACGGCTTCGTTTCAGGCCTTCGTGCAGGAAGCCCGCGAGGTCGATCTTAGCCCCGGACGCTTCGCGACACTCCTTTTGATCGGCCGCAATCCCGGCATCAGCCAGACCGCGCTCGCGACCGCGAACGGTCGGGACAAGTCGACGCTGACGCCGATCCTCGAAGATCTGGAACGCCGCGGCTTCATCGTGCGCGAAAAGATGAAATCCGACCGCCGCAGCTATCAGCTTACGCTGACCGACACCGGCAGGAAGATGCTCGATCAGTTGATGGTCTGCGCGAAGCGCCACGACGATAATCTCGACCGCATCATCGGACCCAAGGACCGCGCGAAATTTCTAAAGACCTTGCAGAAAATCGCGGCCGAGCTCGGGCGCGGCGAATAAGCGTACGGAAAGAAAACAAGAATGGCCGAAGTCTCGTTCCATAGCGAGATCAAGAGTCTCACGCTCGGCAAAGGCGAAGTCTTTCGCGGCGAAGGCATTCTTGGCGTCACCAAGGCGCTCCTGCAATCGGGCGTCGCCTATGTTGGCGGCTATCAGGGCGCGCCGGTAAGCCACCTCCTCGATGTGCTGGTGCAGTCGGAAGACCTGCTTTCCGAACTCGGCGTGCATCTGGAAACCTGTACCAACGAAGCGGCTGCCGCTGCGATGCTGGGCGCGTCGATCAATTATCCGCTGCGCGGTGCGGTGACCTGGAAATCCATTGTCGGCACCAATGTCGCGGCCGACGCGCTTTCCAATCTCGCCTCCGCCGGAGTGATCGGCGGCGCGCTGATCGTGGTCGGTGAAGACTACGGCGAAGGCGCCAGCGTCATTCAGGAACGCACACACGCATTCGCGCTGAAGTCTTCGCTATGGCTCCTCGACCCGCGGCCCGAGCTTCCGGCCATCGTGCATATGGTCGAAAAAGGCTTCGAGCTTTCGGAGGCGAGCAATACGCCTGTGATGCTGGAGCTGCGTATTCGCGCCTGTCACGTCTATGGCAGCTTCGAAGCCAAGGACAATGTTGCAGCGAAGTTTTCGACAAACCATCGCATCCCGGTGCCCGCGACATTCGAGTATGATCGCCTTAGCCATCCGCCCGCGACCTTCGCGCAGGAAAAGCACAAGACCGAGCAACGTTTGCCGCAGGCGCAGAAATTCATTCTCGAGAACAAGCTCAACGAAGTTCTCGGCCCCGAGAGCGGCGATGTCGGCATCATCGTACAGGGCGGGTTATTCAACGTGCTGAATGGGCGTCTGGCGCTCGCCGGCCTCTCCGACTCGTTTGGAAATGTGAAAGTCCCGACGCTTGTTTTGAACGTCACCTACCCGCTGGTGCCGGAGCAGATCGCGAAATTCTGCGCCGGCAAGAGGTCCGTGCTGATCGTCGAAGAAGGCAATCCGGAATTCATTGAGCAGTCGGTCGGGCAGATTCTGCGCAAGGCTGACCTGAATACGAAGATTTTCGGCAAGGACGTGTTGCCGCTCGCGGGAGAATACACACCGCTCGTGATCGCGCGGGGGCTTACAAAGTTCTTCGAAGCAAACGGAAGCACGCTGCCCACGCTCGGCGAGTGGATCGAGCAGACCGACGCGCATCAGAAGGAAGTAGCCTCCGCGCTCGGTTCTCCGCTGCCGCCGCGTCCGCCTACTTTCTGCACCGGTTGCCCCGAACGCCCGGTTTTCTCCGCGATGAAATTACTGAAAAAAGAAATGGGTCCGGTGCACGTTGCAGCCGACATCGGCTGCCATGCGTTCGGCACCTTCGCGCCCTTCAGCCAGGGCAATTCGATTCTCGGCTACGGTATGTCGCTTGCGTCCGCCGCGGCCGTTTCCGGTACGCAGAAGAAACGCCCGGTGTCGATCATGGGCGATGGGGGCTTCTGGCATAACGGTCTGCTCACGGGTGTTGCGGGTGCCACATTCAACAAGACGGATTCCGTGCTCATCGTCATGAACAACGGCTATTCCAGCGCGACCGGCTTGCAGGACATTCCTTCGAGTGCGCCGGAACAAGACGGCCGTGGCAACGGGCTCGAGATCGAAACCACGCTGAAAAGCCTCGGCGTATCTTGGGTGAAGCGGCAGCGCACCTACGGCGTCAAAGGCATGATGGACGCGCTGCGCGACGCACTTACTTCGAAAGAGCAAGGCCTGAAGGTCGTGATCGCCGACGGCGAGTGCCAGCTCGCGCGCCAGCGGCGGGTAAAGCCAGCATTTGCAAAGCTCAAGAATGAAGGCAAGCGCGTCGAGCGCACGCGCTTCTGGATCGATCCGGATGTCTGCACCGGCGATCATTCCTGCATCCGCCTCTCCGGCTGCCCGTCGCTCACGATCAAGCCGAACGAAGATCCGTTACGCCCCGACCCGATCGCACACGTGAACAACGATTGCGTCGGTTGCGGGCTTTGCGGCGAAGTCGCGCACGCGGCGCAACTTTGCCCGTCATTTGCCGAGATTAAAGTGATTGAGAACCCGAATGTCTTCGATCGCTTGCGGCATCGCATTGCTTCGGCGCTAATCCGGCTCATGGGCGGCAACCGCGCGGCACCGATGCCGGCACCTGCGGAGTAAGCGATGGCTGATCCGCGTCCCGTTCGTGTTCTGATTGCAGCGCTCGGCGGCGAAGGCGGCGGCGTACTCGCGTCATGGATTACGAATGCGGCGGTCGCCGCAGGCCATGTCGCGCAGCGCACTTCCATTCCGGGTGTTGCGCAGCGTACCGGAGCCACCACGTATTATCTTGAAATCCTTACGGCTCTGGCGAACGACGCCAAGCCCGTGCTCGCGCTGAACCCGGCGCCGGGCGAAGTTGATGTGATGCTCTCCAGTGAGTTGCTGGAGACCACGCGCGCGGTGCAGGCAGGAAGTATCACGCCCACGCGCACGCATCTGATCGCAAGCACGCATCGCGTATTTACGGTCGATGAAAAATCGGCGATGGCAGACGGCCGCGTCGATCCCGCAAGGATGCAGGAAGTCTTGCGGAAATTTTCGAAAAGCGCGGTGCTTGCCGACCTCGCCGCGACCGCACGCGATGCCGGAAGTCATTTGAACGCCGTCATGCTCGGCGCGCTTTCCGGAATCAAGGTATTGCCGATCGCGGCAGATTTCTTTCGCGCCGCGATCCGCGCCGAAGGCAAGGCGGTCGATTCAAATTTGCGCGGGTTTGAGGCGGGTTACGCGCTTGCCGTGGGCGGTACGCAGCCGCAAGCCGATACGAAGGCCATGGCTCAAGCGCCGCACGCCGATAACGAACTGGATGCACTTGCGATCAGCTTGCTGCCTCGCGAAGCCGCGGAAATTGCCATCGAAGGCATCCGCCGCCTCACCAATTATCAGGATCAGCGCTATGCCTCGCTTTATCTCGACCGGTTAGAGCGGTTCGCAAAGAACAAGAACGCGAGCGCCGAACTCTTGCGTGAACTGGCGCGGCTCTTGGCCGTGCGCATGAGCTTCGAAGATACAATCCGGGTCGCGCAACTGAAAATCCGCGAAGGGCGCATCGAACGGCTACGCCGCGAAGCCGGTGTCGAAGGCGAAGCGCTGATCCGCGTATCCGAATTCATGAAGCCCGGTCCGGAAGAAATCTTCTCCATGCTGCCGCCGAAACTTGCGCGCCGCACGCTCGCGTGGATCGAGCGGCGCGGCTGGAGCGAGCGCTCCGTGAAGATGCGCGTCAGCACCACGGGCTTCTTTGGATTCTTGCGCCTTAGGCTGCTCGCAGGCCTGCGCTGGTGGCGTTTGCATACGCTGCGTTACGAAGAGGAAAAGGTATGGACCGAGCGCTGGCTCGATCTCACGGAACGCGCGCTTTCGCAAAGTCCGGAAGCGGCGAAAGCAGTGGTCGCAAGTGCCGCGCTCGTCAAAGGCTATGGCGAGACCATGAAGCGGGGCCTGAAGAACTGGAGCCTGCTCGCTGATTTCGTGATCGAGCCGTTTCTCGAAGGCAAACTCCCGCGCGATCACTTCGCCGATGCGGTAACGCAGGGCCGCATCGCAGCGTTGAAAGACCCCGACGGCAAGCCCCTCGGCGCATTGATCGAAGCGCTCCGCGCATTGCCGCGCCCGCAACAGATCGCCGCCGAGTAATCAGTCTTTCAGATGCTTAAGCCGGTCGGCTGGCATCGCTTCCGCCTGCATCGCGTCCGCGATTTTTTTAACATCATTCAGATCAATCACTGGAATCGACGCATCCGGAATTTTCGTGTCCGAGGCGACAGCGACGATATAGTTGTCGTCCGGATGCAGGAGCGGCTTTCCGACTTCGGCGCGGTAGATTTCAATTTTTGGATGCCGGTGACGCTTGAATCCCTCGACGATCAAAAGATCGACCGGCGAAAGGCGCGGCAGAATATCGGCGAGGTCCGGCTCGGGTTCGTTCCGCAACTCGCGGACGTGCGCCCAACGTCTTCCGGAAGCGACAAAAACTTCGGTCGCGCCGGCCATGCGGTGCGTATGCGAGTCCTTGCCGGGGATGTCGATATCGAAGCCCTTATGGGCATGCTTCACGGTCGAGATCTTCAGGCCTCGGCCGACGAAAATAGGGATGAGCTTTGCGACCAAAGTGGTCTTGCCCGAACCGCTCCATCCCGCGAGGCCGATAATGCGCATAATTGCTCTATAGCAGAACGAACACGCCCGCCTCAAAGCGGCTACTTGACGCCAAGGAAATCTGAGTCAGTCTCCTGCCAGCCACCTTGCCAGAGAGAGCAGCGACATGACGGCCCTGATGAATTCAGTGTTTCGCCCCTTGCGCCTTTCCGTCCTCGCCGCGGCAATAGCCATTATCGCACCTGCGAATGCACAAGCCCCCTATGACGGGCCGATCTTCGACGCGCATCTGCATTACAACTGGGAGCCGACGCCGCATTATAACGTCGAACAGGTGTTCGAGCTGCTGAAGCGCAACAACGTGCGCGGCATTCTCGCGACCAGCCGCCCGAACTCGGGCACGATCGCGCTCATGGAAGCGAAACAGAAAGAAATCTGGGTCGTACCCTTTATCCGCCAATACAAGACCCGTGCGGATATTCCGACCTGGTTCAAGGACGACTCGATCTTTGAAATGACGACCACCGAATTCAAGCGCGGCTATTATCGCGGGGTCGGCGAGTTTCACATTTATGGAAGGGCCGCGGCGACCGAAGGTGCGGCAAAGCTCGTCAAATTCGCGGTCGAGAACGACCTTTATATTCACGCGCATTGCGACGTCGAAGCGCTCGAGTTGCTCTACTCCCATGACAAGCGCGCCCGCATCATCTGGGCGCATACCGGCTTCTCGACGCCGCCAGCCGAGCTGAAAGCATTGTTCGCGAAATATCCTTCCCTAATAGGCGAGCTTTCGTTCCGCGGCGGCATCACCGAACACGACAGCAAGCTGACCGAAGACTGGAAGGAACTTTTCACGAAACATTCCGACCGCTTCCTGCTCGGCACCGACACCTGGATCACGCCGCGCTGGCTTCAATATGACGCGCTGATTTCCGGCTATCGCGCATGGCTCGGCCAGTTGCCGAAAGAGCACGCGCAGCGTATCGCCTTCGGCAATGCCGAACGCCTGTTTCGTTCCGAAAAGAAGTAAGCAGAAAGAACCATGACCGCAGCAACCGGTATCTGGCCGCCGGCGGCAACGCCGTTTCGCGAAGACCTGTCCATCGACATGGAGCGCTATGTCGCGTTCTGCCACCAGCTTCTGCGCGACGGTGCGCACGGGCTGGCGGTGCTCGGCACGACCAGCGAGACGAATTCGCTCGATCTCGAAGAACGCAAAGGCGTTCTGGAAAAGCTGGTCAACTCTGGAATCAACCCGGCACAACTTATTCCCGGCACCGGGGCGGCTTCATTTGGCGATGCGGTGAAGCTGACGAAGCACGCCGCTGAGCTTGGTGTGAAGGGTTCGCTTCTGCTGCCGCCGTTTTATTATAAAGGCGTCAGCGACGAGGGCCTGTTTGAGTTTGTCTCGGAAGTGATCAGGCGCGTGAACTCGAAACGGTTGCGGCTCTATCTGTATAATTTTCCGCAACAGACCGGTTTGATCTGGTCGCCGGAATTGATTGCGACGCTGCGCGGCGCATTCCCGGAAACCGTCGTGGGCATCAAGGATTCTTCCGGAGACGCGAAGTATCTGAACAAGCTGCTCGAAAAATTTCCGGGCTTTGCAATTTTTCCTTCCTCGGAATCCTTGATGGTCGATGCACTCGACAAAGGGGCCGCGGGCTGCATCTCGGCGACCGCCAATACCCATGTGAAGGAAATCCGTGCGCTCTATGAAGGCCGGAAATCTTCCCAGGCGGCTGCGATGAACAAGCGCGCAAGCGCGATCCGGACACTGATCGCTTCGTTTCCGCTCATCGCCGCGGTGAAAGCAACGCTTGCCGACCAGCACAAGCACAGAGGATGGCATCGCCTGAGGCCGCCGCTGACGCCGCTCGACGAGAAGCAAACCACTGCGCTGCGCGAAAAGCTCGCCGCGCTTTAGAGATATGCCGGCTCGAGTGGGTCAGGCTTGGGCGGTAGAAAATCGTTGAAAACCTGAACGTTCCCGCGCTGTCCCAGCGCGTGTTTGCGCTTTTCCGGACTTGGGCTAGAAACCCGCTCAGCCAAGAAACGTAATAGGACATAACTACCATGCAGAGGACTACGCCCCCGTTCCGCGCCGACCAGGTCGGCAGCATCCTGCGCACGGCGCCGCTCAAGGAAGCCCGCGCCAAGCGTGAAAAAGGCGAGATCGACGATGCCGCGCTGAAGGCCGTCGAAGACGTAGAGATCAAAAAGATCATCAAGAAGCAGGAAGATGTCGGCCTGAAGAGCATCACCGACGGCGAATTCCGCCGCTCGTGGTGGCACTTCGACTTTTTAAAGAAGCTCGATGGCGTCGAAGGCTATCAGGCGAGCCAGGGCATCCAGTTTGCCGGCGTGCAGACCCGCGCGGAAAGCGTTCGCATCGTCGGCAAAATCGGCTTCTCCAACCACCCAATGATCGAGCACTTCAAGTTTCTGAAAGCGAACACCAAGGAAACCGCGAAGATGACAATCCCGGCGCCGTCGGTGCTGCATTTCCGCGGCGGACGCAAAGGCATCAGCGAGAAGATTTATCCGGACCTCGACGATTTCTTCAACGATATGGGTGCCGCCTACAACAAGGCGGTGAAAGCATTCTACGACGCCGGCTGCCGCTACTTGCAGTTCGACGACACGGTCTGGGCCTATCTCTGCTCGGAGAAAGAACTGAAGCTCGCAAAAGAACGCGGCGACGAGCCGGAAAAGCTGCCGATGTGGTACGCGCGCACGATCAATCAGGCGCTCGCAAATAAGCCTGCCGACATGACGGTCACGACTCATGTCTGCCGCGGCAACTTCCGCTCGACCTGGGTTTCCGAGGGCGGCTACGAGCCGGTCGCTGAGCGACTCTTTCAAGAGGTGAATTACGACGGCTATTTTCTTGAGTACGACAACGACCGCTCCGGCGGCTTCGAGCCGCTGCGCTTCGTGCCGAAGGGCAAGAAGCAGGTCGTGATCGGTCTCATCACGTCGAAGTCCGGCGAGCTGGAGAGCAAAGATTCGATCAAGCGCCGGATCGAAGAAGCGACAAAGTATGTCGCGCTCGATCAGATTTGCCTGTCGCCGCAATGCGGCTTCGCCTCGACCGAGGAAGGCAACGTGCTTTCCGAAGACGAGCAGTGGGCAAAATTTCAACTGATCGTCGATCTCTCCAAGGAAGTTTGGGGCAAATAACGGAAAGGGCGGCGCAGAACGCTGCCCTACTCGATCCAGGAACACGAGCGATGGCGAATGGGAAGGCAGTGAAAGCAACCGAGAGCGATGTGCGCGCCGAAAAGCTCGATCTCGGCGAGTTGCCGCTGTTGTCCGGCTATATGCTGCGGCGCGCTCAATTCGCAGCCTTCAACGATTTCCTGCGCTTTTTCGACGATCTCAGCGTGCGGCCGGTGCAATATGCGGTGCTGACCGTGATCGACCGCAATCCTGGCCTGAAACAATCGCAGGTTTCCGGAGCGCTCGGAATCAAGCGCGCGAACCTCGTTGCAATTCTCGATGCGCTGGAGCGACGGGGTCTTGCACGGCGCGAGGCGGTCGCGACCGACCGGCGCTCTTATGCCTTGCGGCTCACCGATAAGGGAACCGCACTCATGAAGGAATTACGCGCACGCTCGGAAGCGCATGAAAAGCGCCTCGCCGCAACGATCGGCGAAGACGGCAGGCAGAAGCTGTTGAAACTGCTGCATGGCGTGATCGACGCGGTTGGGCCGGGCAGTGAAGGCGAAGACGATTAAACTTCGACCGTGTTCTTGCCGCGCAGCTTGTTCGCGACTTCATCCGGTATAGGCTTTGACTTGATCTTCGACGGATCGTCGGGATGCGCGCCTACCCAGACACGCTTTTCATGCGCCTCGATTGCGAGTGCGTCGCCCTTCCAGACCTTGTGCGAGATGTTGAAGCTCGATTTTCCGAGTTCTGAGATCGTGGACTCGATCACGATGTCATCGCCGAATTTAGATGGAATGAAAAACTTCGCGCCGGTATCGATCATCGGGAAGCCGACGAAATCGTAGACTTCGCGCATCTGATATTTCGTGTAGCCGGTCGCGACCTCCAGCAACATCGCGGTCGAGTGGTCGAACATCGCAAAATAACGCGGGTAATATACGATACCCGCGGGATCGCAGTCGCCCCACTCGATCCGCACCTTGCGGCGATTGACGAACATTATTTCCGAACCATCACTTGGGCGCCATGCGGAGCGAGCCGTCGATGCGGACGACTTCGCCGTTGAGATAAGAGTTGCGGACCATCTCCATCGCGAGCGAAGCATATTGCTCCGGCTTGCCGAGCAATTTCGGGAACGGCACGGAGGCCGCGAGAGAGCGCTGCACTTCTTCGGAAAGACCGAGTAGCATGGGGGTGAGGAAAATGCCCGGCGCAATCGCAAGCACACGGATGCCGAACTGCGCGAGTTCGCGCGCGGCAGGAAGCGTCAAACCGACGATGCCGCCTTTGGACGCGGCATAAGCCGCCTGCCCGATCTGGCCTTCGTAAGCTGCGACCGAAGCGGTCGAAATGATGACGCCGCGTTCGCCGTCGGCGAGCGCGTCCGCGTTCTGCAAATCCGCCGCCGCCAGGCGCATCAGGTTGAACGAGCCGATCAGGTTGCGGGCCATCCTTACCTAGAATCTTTTTCGGGGTGCCGATGCCGGCGCAGTTGATGAGTACGCGGGCGATGCCGTGCTTCTCGCGCGCTTCCTTGACGGCGGCAACGGCGCTATCGGAATCCGAAACATCGCACTTGATCGCAATTCCGCCGATTTTCGTGGCGTGCGCCTTGGCGGCGTCGAGATTTACGTCGAGCAGCGCGACCTTCGCGCCGGCTGCCGCCAGCGCCGAAGCGGTCGCGGCACCCAAACCAGAGCCGCCGCCCGTCACCAGCGCGGCATGACCTTTTACATCCATGTTAGTGCTTCCGTCTTAGTGTTTTCTTGCGTTCATGTTTTCGACGAGTAGCGCGATCCCCTGCCCGCCGCCAATGCAAGCCGATGCGATACCATAACGCAACCCCGCTCGCGACAGTTCGCGCGAGAGCGTGACGGCAAGGCGCAAACCGGTCGCGCCCAAAGGATGACCGATCGCAATCGCGCCGCCGTTTACGTTCAACTTGTTCTCGTCAAGACCGAGTTCGCGCGCGCAGGCCATCACCTGCGCGCCGAAGGCTTCGTTGATTTCGAACCGGTCGATGTCGGAAAGTTTCAATCCCGCTTTTTCGAGCACCGCCTTGATCGCGGGCACCGGGCCGATCCCCATGATTTCCGGCGGGCAGCCGACGACGGCACCAGCGGCAACACGCGCGAGCGGGATCTTGCCCTTTTTCTTGGCGTAATCGCCGGAGGCGACGAGTGCGGCAGCCGCGCCATCGACAACGGCGGAAGAATTGCCGCCAGTCTGCACGCCGCCGAAAGCGGGGCGAATTTTCGCGAGCGCGTCGATCGGCGATGGACGAATATGCGTATCGTCTTTCAACTCATCGATCTTGCTGGGCAGCTTGATGCCGCGAGCATTATAGCCTTCGCGCTCGAATTTCTCGGTTTTCACCGGCGCGATTTCGCCTGCGAGGAAACCGCTTTTCTGCGCGGCAACGGCACGCTCGAAAGAGCGCGCGGCATAGGCGTCCACTTCGGGACGCGTGATCTGATATTTCTGCGCAAGATTTTCTGCCGTGTGACCCATGGTCATGTCCGCCGCGGGATCGAGGAGCGCTTCCCACAAGAAGTCCTTGAATTCGACCTGCCCCATGCGGAAGCCGCTGCGCGAAGTATAAGACGCCACCGGATTGCGGCTCATCGATTCCGCGCCGACACAAAGCGCAAGATCGACGCCGCGATGCGTGATCGCGTCCGCCGCCTGCATAATGACTTCGATGCCGGTGCCGCAGACCCGCTGCACCATGTGCGCGGGGATTTCGATCGGCACACCGGAGTAAAGGCCGACGTGGCGCGGCAGCATATAGGCGTCGAAGCTCGCTTGCGCCATGTTGCCAGTGACGACAATGCCGACATCTTCCGGCGACAATTTCGTTCTCGCGAAAGCTTCGCGCGCGACCTTGATGCCCATGTCGATCGGCGAGACCTGCGAGAGCGCGCCCGTGTAATCCGCGAACGGCGTGCGCACGCCGTCAATGATCCAGACGTCGCTCCAGCTTGCCGCGAGCGCTTTCGGTTCTGCCATGTTTTATCCTTTTTCTATCCTTGCGCAGTCACAACCCGCGCTGACGGCGGGTTCGCATAAAGTTCTTTGACGAGATTGGCGCGCCGTCCGAGCACCGCGCGCTGGTTGATCGAGCCTTTATCGGTCATTTCGCCGGCGTCCATCGAGGGCGGCTCATCCATAAGCAAAACCCGCATCAGCCGGTTCGAGCTGCCGGTGCTCTCGCGCATGAAAGATACAAGACGCTCTTTTACTTTCGCGCGCACCTGCTCCGAGTTCAGCACTTCCGAATCCGAAAGTTTCTTGTCGAGATCAGAATGCAATGCCCGGATCGCCGGCATATCGGGAATGCCAAGTGCGGTGACGTCATTCTCATTCTCGCCCGCAAGCACCACATCGCGCATATAGGGTTGAAAGCGGTTCATGATCTGGGTGCGCAACGGTCCGACGCTGACCCAGGTACCGGTCGAGAGCTTGAAGTCCTCGGTGAGGCGGCCGTCGAACAAAAGACCTTTGCGCGGATCGTTCGGGTCTTCAAACTTCAGCGCGTCGCCGAGTTTGTAAAACCCTTCTTCGTCGAACGCTTTCGCGGTCAATTCCGGCTGACGCCAGTAGCCCGGCGTGATGTTCGGCCCGCGTAGCCGCGCTTCGAGTTTTCCTTGCGCGGGAACGAGCTTCAGCACGATGCCCGGCGCCGGCAGACCCATGTTGGTCGAATAATCGCTGTCCCACATACGGCCCAGCGCCATCGGCGCAGTCTCGGTCGAGCCGAGGCCGGTGAGAAACGGAATGCGCTCGCCGCAGGTCTCTAACGCCAGTTCTTTCATGGCATCGAACACCGGCTGCGAAAGCGCGGCGCCTGCGAACCAGAGCACTTTCAGTTTGCTAAAAAAATTCTCGCGTAGCTCACGGTCCGCGCGCAGAAACGGAATTAGCGCCTCGTACCCCTTGGGCACCGTGAAGTACCAGGTCGGCGCAACCTCGCGGAGATTGCGCACAGTGGTTTCGATCGCACCCGGAGCCGGCTTGCCTTCATCGATATAAAACGTGCCGCCATTATATAGCACGAGGTAAACGTCGTGGTTGCCGCCGGCGGTGTGATGCCACGGCGCCCAGTCGAGCACGACCGGCGGCTCGTCCTGAAAATATTGCAGCGAAGAGCGCAGCATCACCTGATTGGAGCAAAGCATACGCTGCGTGTTGATCACGCCTTTCGGCACACCCGTCGAGCCCGAGGTGAAGAGGAACTTGGCGATCGTATCGCCATTTACGTTCGCGTGCGCTCTATCGATTGCCGAAGTCGGTTTGATTTTCGCAAGATCGGAAAGCAGCGTCGCGTTGCGTCCCTTCAGCGGATTTTTCGAGACGATGACTTCGACGTCTTGCGGCATCACCGTTTCGATTGCTTTCTCGAACGGCGCACCGTCTGCGACAAAGACAAGACCGGGCGTGAGCAGTTTGAAGATATCCCGCAGCTTTCCGAAGTCGGTGGAGATCAAGGAATAGGCTGGAGAGACCGGCGCGTAAGCGATACCCGCATAAAGCGCGCCAAGAGATAACATCTGGTGATCGACGCTGTTGCCGGAGAGAATGACAAGCGGCTTCTCGGCTGAGAGATTGCGCGACAGCAGCGCCTCGCCATAACTTTTCGCGAGCGCGAGCGTCTCGGCGTAAGTGACCTTGCGCCATTCGCCGCGCGCGTCGCGCTCAGCCATGAAGACGCGGTCAGGTGTTTCCTTCGCCCAATGTTCGAGACGCTCGGTAATCTTGTCAGGGTAAGGGGCGAGCTTGTCCTCGCACTTCATATAGATCGTGCCGTCGGCGCGCTTTTCGATAATGGGCTCGAGCCTGCTCAGGCGAACCTTGCGCACCGGAATCTCTGCGGCGGTTTCTTGCGGCCGCGCTATGCTGGACATTCCCGCCTCCCGAACCTCGAACCGCTTTGTTGCGATTTCGCTTTCTTATTTCTAGCGAACGACTTTCGGTGCGCGCTTTTCGAGGAATGCGCGCAGGCGATCCTTCGCCTCCTGATCCGATGACGCGACCGACGAAATAATCGACTCCACGACATAGCCGCCGGCAGTGTCGAACTCGGCGATACGAGGCAACACATTCGTGATTGCGAAATTCGTGAGCGGCGCGTTCTCTGCAATTCGTTTTGCGAGTTCGATGCCCTTCTTCAGGCCGTCGCCGTTCTCGACCAGATAATTCGAGATGCCCATCTGCTGCCCGTCTTCGGCGCCGAAGATGCGGCCCGTCAGCATCATGTCCATCATCTTCGCAGTGCCAATCAGGCGTGGAATGCGCACCGAACCGCCGCCGCCGACATAAATGCCGCGACTGCCTTCGGGTAGCGCGTAATACGCCGACTTCTCGGCAACGCGGATGTGCGTGGCACAGGCAAGCTCAAGTCCACCGCCGACCACCGCGCCATGCAGCACGGACACCACCGGCGCCTTGCCGAACTCAATGCGCTCGAACGCGTAGTGCCACATACGCGAATGATGGTAGCCCTCGATGAAGTCGGTTTCGGTGAGCGACGACAGATCGAGGCCTGCGGAGAAATGCTCGCCCTCGCCATGCAGAACGACGGCTTTCACTTCTGCCGGAAGGTCGACGAAGAAGTTTTCGAGGCCGCGGACGATCTCGGTATTCAAGGCGTTGCGCTTGTCCGGTCGCGCAAGTTTCAGAACCGCAATTTCGCCGTCGAACTGAACGGACAATTCGCGCGGCAATGCCTGCGCGAGCTTGCTCTGGGCAGAGGTGGCGGCCATTTCGACTTCCCTGGACCTAATTTAGTTATATTATATAACTTTCTTGGGCGCCGGCAAGTAACGAAATTTGCCTCATGATTTCAATGAATTACGTGAGTGGAAGCTAAAGGACTTCAAACAGATCGAGCCTCACCTTCATTTTTTCCCGTGCGCCCACTGCGATCGTGAGCACGCGATTGAGCCAGCCGGCCTCGGGATCGGCGGTCTCGAAGCGCACACAGGTCCGAAAATAATATTGATCGCGAGGGACTGCCTCGCCCTGCGCAAGCTTCGCGATCACTTCTGGTGGGCCGTGGCGAAGGCCGGCACTTGTCACCAGCACCAGGCCCCCGCCATCAATCTGGAAGGTGTATTTTGCAAAGATGTCGGCGACGCCGTCGGTCCGGACGATCTGCCAATCCGCGCCACCGGCAAGGATTTTTCCCTTTAGTCTCGGGCCGCTAACCGTGCCGCCGCTGATGTTGATCACACGACGCTCTCCATAGGGCGTCTTGCCGAAGAGTTGCGGCACCTCGAGATCGGCCTCGATGTGAATGATCGGATCTTTCGACAGCATCTATGTTTCCTCGGCTTGATTTCAGTTCGACGCTTAGCGCGCGCTCATCGCCAGAGACATCACTACTTGCTTTTGCGACTCAGTCGCGAATGAAACATTTCGATAGATGCACTCTATTGTTTTTCTCGAATCGACTCCAAAGCTCGCACGTGCGGTACGAGGATGCGTGCAGTGCATCAACGATTTCGGCCAATTCCGTGGAATAATGTATGCACAATTAATTGGACTCCGTGGAAGTTCAGGTTAGCCTTCCTCGTCCCAACCCGACGTTAGATCGCGTGGGACCACTCTAGGGAGGACGGGAATGATCCAATCGAAACGTAATTCTTTGTTGGTTGCCGCCGCAGCAGTTGGTGTTGCGCTGAGCGGAACGCCTGCCGCGGCCCAATGGGAGCCGCAGCGCACCGTTGAAATCATCGTACCCGCCGGAACCGGCGGCGGCGCTGACCAGATGGCGCGTGCGATTCAGGGCATCGTCGCCAAACACAACCTTATGAAGCAGTCGATGATCGTCGTGAACAAGGCCGGCGGCGCAGGCTCCGAAGGCTTCCTCGACGTGAAGGGCTCGGCTGGCAATCCGCACAAGCTCATCATCACGCTGTCGAACCTCTTCACCACGCCGCTCGGTACCAACCAGAACTTCAGCTACAAAGACTTCACGCCGGTTGCGATGCTCGCGCTCGACGAGTTCGTGCTCTGGGTGAATTCCGAGAAGCCCTACAAAAACGTGAAGGAATTCCTCGAAGCCGCGAAGAAGGGCGGCTTCAAGATGGCCGGCACCGGTTCGCGCCAGGAAGACCAGATCATCACCGCCGCCATCGAAAAGGCCGCGGGCGTCAAGTTCATTTACACGCCCTATCGCGGCGGCGGCGAAGTCGCGGTGCAGCTTGTCGGCAATCACGCCGATGCAACCGTGAACAACCCGATTGAAGCGGTCGCGCACTGGCGCGGCGGCAAACTTCGTCCGCTCTGCGTGTTCGATGGCAAGCCACTGCCATACAACGAGAAGATCGCAGGCGACCTCGCCTGGAGTTCGATCCCGACCTGCAAGTCGCAGGGTCTCGACGTCGAATATCTCATGCTGCGCGGCTTCTTCATGTCGCCGGGCGCAACGCCTGAGCAGGTCAAGTTCTATGTCGACCTGTTCCAGAAAGTGCGCGCGACGCCGGAGTGGAAAGACCTGATGAACAACGGCGCGTTCAACACGACTTTCATGACCGGCAAAGAGTACGTGGAATGGGTTTCGAGAGAGCACACCCGCCACCTCAATCTCATGAAGGAAGCCGGCTTCCTCTCGACGAACTAACCATCGCGCCGGCGGAGCAATCCGCCGGCGTTTTTATTCTTCACTGACAGGGAATTAGCGTCATGAGTGGTGACGGAAACGCCGCAGACCAAGGTCCTGCGCATCGCTATATCGAACTTGTGTTCGCCGGGCTGATGGGGCTGTTCGCAATCGCCGTGGTTTACGGAGCGTGGCGCGCTGGAATCGGCTGGGGCTTCGAAGGACCGAAGGCAGGCTTCTTTCCTTTCATTATGGGGGCCGGGCTGATCGGCGCGACCGCCGTGAACATCTGGCACGGCCTTCAGGGCAGCAAGTCCAAGATTTTCGCCGATTGGGATCAGTTGAAGCAGGTCGGCGCGGTCACGCTGCCGATCGTGGTCTACATCGCGCTGATCCCTTACATCGGCATCTATGTCGCGTCCGTGCTGCTGATCGGTTACTTCATGATGAAGATCAGCGACTACGGCCCGGTGCGCACGCTGATCATATCGATCGCCGTGCCCTTCATCACTTTCCTCGTGTTCGAACGTTGGTTTCTCGTCGCGCTCCCCAAGGGACCGCTCGAAGCCATGTTCGGCTACTGATCACCAGAAACCGTAACCGCTTAACATCGAAGTGTCGCCATGGCTGAATTCGTAAATCTCTTTCACGGTTTCGCGACCGTGCTCGCATTCCAGGACGTCAATGTCTTCGGAATGCAGATGTATCTGCCGTTCAACGTCTTCATCATGGTCGTCGGCATCGTGCTCGGCGTGATCATCGGTGTGCTGCCGGGTCTTGGCGGCGCCAATGGCGTCGCGATCCTGCTTCCGCTCACCTTCTCGATGCAGCCGACTTCGGCGATCATTCTGCTCTCCTGTATTTATTGGGGAGCGCTGTTCGGCGGCGCGATTACTTCGATTCTCTTCAACATTCCCGGTGAGCCGTGGTCGGTCGCGACCACCTTCGACGGCTACCCGATGGCGCAACAGGGCCGCGCCGGCGAAGCGTTGACCGCTGCATTCACTTCGTCATTCATCGGCGCGTTCTTCGCGGTCGTGATGATCACGCTGCTCGCGCCGCTGGTCGCTGCATTTGCCTTGCGATTTGGCGCGGCCGAAAAATTTGCGGTGTATTTCCTGGCATTCGCAAGCTTTATCGGTCTTTCGAAAGAACCGCCGTTCAAGACGTTGGCTGCCATGCTGATCGGCTTCGCGCTCGCCACCTTCGGCACCGATCACATGACCGGCTCGCTGCGTCTGACCTTCGGCTCCGAACTCCTGATCCCCGGCTTCGACTTCCTGATCGCCGTGATCGGCCTCTTCGGCATCGGCGAAATCCTGCTCACGATGGAAGAAGGACTGAAGTTCAAGGGCAAGGAAGCGAAGATCAATCTCCGCATCGTGCTCGATACCTGGAAGAAGCTGCCGCAATATTGGTGGACTTACCTTCGTTCCTGCATCATCGGCTGCTGGATGGGTATTACGCCTGCCGGCGCCACGCCCGCTTCTTTCATGAGCTATGGCATCGCCAAGCGCGTGTCGAAGAACGGCAAGAACTTCGGCAACGGCGAAATCGAAGGCGTGATCGCGCCGGAAACCGCCGCGCACGCCGCTGGCAAGGCCGCCTTGCTTCCGATGCTCGCGCTCGGCGTGCCAGGCTCGCCGACCGCGGCAGTGCTGCTCGGCGGTCTTCTCATCTGGAATCTCCAGCCCGGCCCGATGCTCTTCATCGAGAACAAGGAATTCGTCTGGGGCCTGATCGCCTCGATGTATCTCGGCAACGTCGTCGGCCTGATCATCGTCTTGACCTGCGTGCCGATGTTGGCCGCGATCCTGCGGATCCCGTTCGGCATCATTGCGCCGGTCATTCTGATGTTCTGCGCGGTCGGTGCCTATACGGTCCGCAACAGCTTCTTCGACGTCGTCATGATGCTGGTGTTCGGCATCCTCGGGTACGTGTTGAAGAAGACCAACTACCCGCTGGCGCCGCTGGTGCTTGCGATGGTGCTCGGGGATCGCGCGGAAGAAGCGTTCCGGCAGGCGCTGGTCGGTTCGAGCGGCAGTATGGGTGTGTTTTTCTCGAATGCTCTCGTCAGTTCAATTATGGCGCTCGGTTTCATCGCCCTGTTCTGGTCGGTGATCTCGGCCGCTATCAGCCGCATCCGTGGCGTGCCGGCGACGGCTTCGTAATGACGAAATAAATCAGCGGAGGCGGCAAAGAAGAGTCGCCTCTGCTGTAATTATGTATTACAGTAACTGTATCATGCAGTTAGCATGAAGGTCATTGAGTATGAGCACACCGCTGATCGGCACGGCCGCCCCGCAGGAAGAAGCAGAACGTATTACTGCCGAACCGCTTGAGGGCACCGCTACCTTCAAAGACCGCGCCTATGGCGCGCTGAAAGAAGTTTTGCTCTCGCTCGATATCTACGGGCGGCGCGGAGAAATTCGTCTCGACGAGCGCGCACTCGCCCTGCAATTCGGCATCAGCCGCACCCCGGTGCGCGAAGCGATGGCGCAGCTCGAGCGCGAAGGTTTTGTGCGCTCGGTTCCCCGCCGCGGCATCTACATCGTCCGCAAGACCAAGCGCGAAGTGGTCGAACTGATCGAAGCCTGGGCAGCACTTGAAAGCATGGCGGCAAGGCTGATTACCGAGAACTGCTCGGACGACGAGATTTCTCATTTGCGCGAAATGTTCGCGAAATTCGAGAACGGCAAGCTGCACGTTAAGCTCGACGAGTATTCCGAGGTGAACATCCAGTTTCACCAGACCATCATCTCGATGAGCAAGAACGCGACGCTCATTCGTCTTGCTGAAAATCTGTTCACGCATATGCGGATGATCCGCCGCAAGACCATCGTCGAAAAGAACCGCGCCGACCGTTCGATCCACGATCACCTGAACATCATCGAAGCGATCGAATCGCGCGACACCGAGCGCGCGGGAACACTCGTTCGGCAGCACGCGCTCGGCCTTGCCGATCATGTTGCAAAGAACGCCGACTATCTCGACTAACAAGCAAGAAAAGATTTCTGGAGGGAGACCATGGCAGAAGCGGCTTTGAAAGCAGCGGGACCGGAAGAAGAGCTGACCGACGGCTTTAACCTGATCATCGACGCGCTGAAACTGAACGGCATCAAGAACATCTACGCCGTTCCCGGCATTCCGATCACCGATTTCCTGCGTATGTCGCAGGCCGCCGGCCTTCGCGTGCTTTCGTTCCGCCATGAGCAGAACGCTGGCTATGCCGCGTCGATCGCAGGTTGGCTCACGAAGCAGCCGGGGGTTTGCGTTACCGTCTCCGCACCGGGCTTCCTGAACGGCCTCACCGCGCTCGCGCACGCAACCACGAACTGTTTCCCGATGATTATGATCTCGGGCTCGTCCGAACGTGAAGTCGTCGACCTGCAGCAGGGCGACTACGAAGAAATGGATCAGCTCGCGGTCGCGAAAACCATGTGCAAGGCAGCCTATCGCGTTCTGCACGCGCAGGACATCGGCATCGGTATCGCACGCGCGATCCGCTCGGCGGTCTCGGGCCGTCCCGGCGGCGTATATCTCGACTTGCCGGCGAAGCTCTTCGGCCAGGTGATGGGCGCGGACGCCGGAAAGAAGTCGCTCGTAAAAGTCATCGACGCAGCGCCCGCGCAAATTCCGGCACCGGATGCGATCAAGCGCGCGCTCGACGTGATCAAGGGCGCGAAGAAGCCGCTCATTATTCTCGGCAAAGGCGCGGCTTACGCGCAGTGCGACGAAGCGATCAAGAACTTCGTCGAAAAGAGCGGCATTCCGTTCCTGCCGATGTCGATGGCAAAGGGACTTCTCCCGGACACGCATCCGCAGTGTGCAGGCGCGGCCCGCTCGCTCGTACTGAAAGACTCGGACGTCGTCATCATGATGGGTGCGCGTCTCAACTGGCTCTTGTCGCACGGCAAGGTTCGTGCAACTCGACATCGAGCCGCGCGAAATGGATTCGAACGTCGAGATCGTGGCTCCTGTCGTCGGCGACATGGGCTCGTGCGTCAACGCGATGCTCGGCGCGATGGGTAACAGCTTCCCTAAAGCGAACAGCGACTGGATGGCGACCGTTGCGAAGAAGCGCGACGAGAACGTCGCCAAGATGGCGCCGAAGCTGATGAACAACAATGTGCCGATGGATTACCACGGCGCGCTCGGCGTGATTAAGCAGGTGATGACGGAGCGCCCGGACACGATATTCGTGAACGAAGGCGCGAACACGCTCGATCTCGCGCGCGGCATTGTCGACATCTTCAAGCCGCGCAAGCGCATCGACGTCGGCACCTGGGGCATCATGGGTATCGGCATGGGCTATTCGGTCGCGGCCGCGGTCGAAACCGGCTGCAAGGTACTCGCGGTCGAAGGCGACAGCGCATTCGGTTTCTCGGGAATGGAGACCGAAACCATCGCCCGCTACAAACTGCCGGTCTGCATCGTCATCTTTAACAATGACGGCATCTACCGCGGCACCGACACGAACGCTGCCAGCAACGATCCGGCGACCACCGTGTTCG
>LNEZ01000109.1 GCA_001464215.1 Rhizobiales bacterium Ga0077548
CGTCAGGTTGTCATGCACCGCATCCTGCAACAGCCGCTCTTCCGCAACCTTGAGTTCGGTGATGTCGTTCATGGTGCCGACGACGCGAAGCACTTCTCCGTCGGTGCCGACAACCGGCCGCGCGCGGAGCGAGAACCAGAAATAGTGGCCGTCCTCGGCCTTGAGACGCAGCGACTGGAAGATACGGCCACGGCGCTGGTCCAAGAGGCCATCGAGGGCGAGCCGGGTGCGGTCGCGATCCGAGGGATGCACAAATTCGAGCCAGGTCTGCGCTTCGGTTTCCATCGCGCCGCGCTTCAGCCCGAGCAGTTGCTCGGCTTCCGGGCTTACGAAAATCCGGTCGCGTATCACATCCCAGTCCCAGACTACTTCGCCGGCGCCCGTGACCGCGAGTGCGCGGCGCTCAACGTCGCTCATCAGGCCTTCGGCGGAGACGCCCGCGAAAGCGTGCTGCATGACCGTGAAGCCGATCAGCATCACGATCAACTCCAGGCCGCCGAGAAGCGCCGGTGCCGCGAGATCGTTCGTAATCGCGCCCGCAACCACGAAGCCCGCGGCCAACACCCAAGCGGTCAAGAGGAACCAGGTCGGGATCAAGAGTACCGCGCGGTCGAAGCCGTGCGTCGAGAGATAGATCACGAGGCCGAAGCCCGCGAAGGCGACGACGAGCAGCGAGAGACGCGCGATGCCGGCGGCAATAGCCGGATCGAACAATGCGAGCGCGACAAGGGCAGACAAGAATACGAGCCAGACAATCGCCATCTGCGAATAGCGCACGTTCCAGCGCGCAAGATTGAGATAGGCGAAGATGAAGACGACGAGGGTGGCAGCGAGGATCGCTTCACCGGACGCGCGCCAGAATTGTTCGGCCGCGGGGGAGAGCGCAAAGACCTTTGCCCAGAAGTTGAAGTCGATGCCGATATAGGCGAGTACCGCCCACGCCAGAGCCGCCGCCGCTGGAAACATCAGGCTGCCTTTGACGACGAAGAGGATTGTCAGGAACAGCGCGAGCAAGCCTGCGACGCCGATCACGATGCCGTTGTAGAGCGTGAACGAATTGACCTTAGCCTCATAAGCGCGCGGCTCCCACAAGCGGAGTTGCGGTAGCTGCGAAGATGTAAGCTCGACCACAAAGGTGACGGTCGAGCCGGGGTCCATCGTAATCAGATAGACCGATGCGTCGCTTGCGTTCTGGCGGTCAGGGCGGAAGCCCTGGCTCGGCGTCAGGTTCGCAATCCGCGCGGCACCGAGATCCGGCCAGAACACGCCGGAGCCCGACATCAGATAATTCGGCGCGACCAGCAGGCGATCGACCTGCTCGTCGGTGTTGTTCGACAGCGCGAACACGATCCAGTGCGTGACGCCGCTCGCATTGCGTGCGCGGACTTCGATGCGGCGGACGATGCCGTCTGTTCCGGGAGCGGTCGAAACCTGGAGGCGGTCGCCTTCGGTGACGTGCCGCTCGGCTGCGGGCATCAGATCGAGCGCGGGCGTGTTGGGGCGGATGATCACGGCTTCGACCGCGCGCACGGGCGCAAAGCTTGCGGAAGCCGCAAGCAGGGCGAAGCACGCAAATACAAGCCTGCCGAGACGCAAAATCTGAAACTCCGGGCGTGGCCCGGAACCCCCTCCCGGCCTCAATGAGGAGTAGCCGCCGCTTGCGGCGGCGGCAAGGCGAGGGGTCGCGGGCTTAACTTGGTTAATCGCCAGCCGTGAGGACGATTTTACCGACGTGATTGCTGGATTCCATGCGTGCATGGGCCTTGTTGGCCTCAGCGAGCTTGAAGGTGCTGTCGATCACCGGCTTGATCTTGCCCTGGTCCAAGAGCGGCCAGACTTTCGCGCGCAGCGCATCGGCAATTGCGGCCTTGTCCGCGACCGGACGCGGACGAAGCGTGGAGCCCGTAAAAGTAAGACGCTTCGACATGATCTTGATGAGGTTCATCTCGACCTTGAAGCCCTTCTGGGTCGCGATCTGGACGATGCGGCCTTCGACCGCCGCCGCATCGAGATTGCGGTCAACATAATCGCCGCCGACCATATCGATGACGAGATCGGCGCCCTTGCCGCCGGTCTGCTCTTTGGTGAGTGCGACGAAATCCTGGGTCTTGTAGTCGACCGCGAAATCCGCGCCGAGCTTGATGCAGGCGTCGGTTTTTTCTTTCGAGCCTGCGGTCGCAATTACTTTCGCACCGAAGGCTTTGGCGAGCATGATCGCGGTGGTGCCGATGCCGCTCGTGCCGCCGTGAATGAGCAGGGTCTCGCCGGCCTTCAGGCGGCCGCGCTCGAAGACATTGTGCCAGACCGTGAAGAAAGTTTCGGGGAGCGCCGCTGCTTCTGTGAACGAAAATCCGTTCGGCACGGGAAGCGCATTCGTCTCATCGGCCACCGCATACTCTGCATAACCGCCGCCCGCGACCAGCGCGCAGACTTTATCGCCGACTTTCCAGCGCGAAGCCTTCGCGCCGAGTGCCACCACTTCGCCTGCGATCTCAAGACCCGGATAATCGGGAGCGCCCGGCGGTGGCGGATATTTGCCCTGCCGCTGCATCACATCCGGACGGTTTACGCCCGCCGCGCGAACGCGCACGAGGATTTGCGTATCCGCGGGTTTGGGCACATCACGCGTTTGCGGCTTCAACACATCCGGATCGCCGGGTGCGGTCATCGCGATTACGGTCATCTTGTCTGGCAGGGACATCGCTTGCTCCAGAATTTCTGGCGAATGGTCTAAGGGCTGGGGCGGGCCATGACAATCCGAGGCCGGGGCCGTTACACTCGGGCTTATCAAGACGGGAGGAAGCGATGAAAACAGAAGACGACGACCGGCCCAAGAAGAAGATCACGCACGAAATCGGTGCCGACCTGTATCTGGTTTCAGTCGAAGAGTTGCAGGAGCGCGTCACGCTGCTGAAAGAAGAGATCGCGCGGCTGGAGGCCGACATGGTGAAAAAGCAGGCTTCCAAGTCGGCGGCGGATAGCTTCTTTAAGCGCTGAAATTCATTCGATTTTTACGCATTAACCACTCATTAAGGTTTCGAGATCACTATCAGAACTGTCCAGCTTCTGGACGTTGAGTGGCTCCTGTCCACTCTGTTTGACGCCTCCCTGTGAACAGACTTCAGAGCCGCTCCTTTGGGCGGCTCTTTTTTTGTCCCGATCCCGGACAGTGTGGGCGGCGTGCAACTTGCAAAGAACTTTGATCGCAGAGGCGGCTTGCGGCTTTTGAGGCAGGCTCGCGATGCGCTAAACAGGGTCCGGCGCAGGGGCGTGCCGGGGAAAAATGTCAGAGCCAATCGAGAAAAAAGACCGTCCGGTTCACCTTGCCGCGCGCATGGCGCAGGGCGAGCAATTCAGCACATTGTTTCGTGAAGGCATGGCGCTCGTGGAAGCGACCGCGGCCTATCTCGACGGTCCCGGCCGCTCGGAAGCGAAGTCGCTAGCTAGGCCCGCGGCACTTGCTTACGCGACCGAGTCGATGCGGCTCACCACGCGACTGATGCAGGTTGCCTCGTGGCTCTTGTTGCAGCGCGCGGTGAACGAAGGCGAGCTTACGTTCGATCAGGCCAAGACCGAAAAGACCAAAGTGAAGCTTTCGATCTGGGATCCTTCGCACGAAGAATCGGTGGCTTCGCTGCCTTCGCGTTTACAGGGTTTGATTGATACTACGCGCAGCATCCACGAGCAGGTGCTGCGGCTCGATCAGCTCATTTACAATGCGAAGACGCCGGAGAAGATCGAGACGGAAAATCCGGTAGAGGCGCAGATGGGCCTGCTGCGCGCGGCCTTCGACACCAAGCGCTGAACGGCCTCGTCGTCAGAAAACAAAAAACCCCGCAGTTGCCTGCGGGGTTTTGTATTTACCGAAGCAGCTTCTCGCTTACTTCTTTTCTTTCGCAGCGCCGATGGTGCCGAACTTGTTCTTGAAGCGCGACAGGCGGCCGCCGCGGTCCAGCAACTGCTGCGAACCGCCGGTCCATGCCGGATGCGTCTTCGGGTCGATGTCGAGGTTGAGGGTGTCGCCCTCCTTGCCCCAGGTCGAGCGCGTCGTGTATTCCGTGCCGTCCGTCATCGTCACCTTGATGGTGTGATAATCGGGGCCGGGGCCACACGCCGGTCGATCCAATAAGCCCTGCTGATTGGCGGGCGATATAGCCGAGAGCCTCCTGTGACTCAAGCCGAGCCTACGACGCTGCCAAAAGAGCCTGAAAACGGCTCAAAAGGCCGGTTCCGGCCGCTGCTGGCGCTGATGCCGTTCGTGCTGCGCTATCCGGGTAGGTTCCTGGGGGCGCTGCTTGCGCTCTTTGTCGCGGCGCTGGCCACGCTCGCGATCCCGCTCGCCGTGCGCCGCATGATCGACCTCGGCTTTGGGGCCGATGCTGGCGGCAAGATCGATCAGTATTTTCTGGCGATCCTTGGTGTGGTCGCGGTGCTCTCGCTCGCGAGCGCCTCGCGCTATTATCTTGTAACCACGATCGGGGAGCGGGTGGTCGCCGATCTTCGTGCCGCAGTGTTTGCGCGGATCGTGTCGCTGGACGCCGGCTTTTTCGACAGCGCACGGGCGGGCGAAATCAGTTCGCGGCTGACCGCCGACACCGTGCAGATCAAATCGGCGGTGGGCTCCACCGCCTCGGTTGCGCTTCGCAACACGCTGCTCCTGATCGGTGCGATGGCGATGATGGTCATCACCAGCCCGAAACTTTCGTTGCTTGTCTTGATTGCAATTCCTGCGGTCATGCTGCCGCTCTTCGGCTTCGGCCGCGCGGTGCGCAGGCGCTCAAGACTGGCGCAGGACAAACTCGCGGATGCGACCGGCTTCGCGGTCGAAGCCATCGGTGCGGTGCGGACCGTGCAGGCAATGACGGCGGAGGAAGCGGCTAAGGCGCGTTTCGGCTCCGCGGTTGAAGAAGCGTTCGACGCTGCGCAGGGCGCGACGCGTTCGCGTTCGTTTCTGACCGCGATAGCGATTTTTCTTGCCTTCGCTTCCGTGGTTCTGGTTTTGTGGTCGGGCGCGCAGGCAGTGCTCGCCAATCAGATGACGCCGGGCACGCTCGGACAGTTCGTACTTTATGCAGTCTTTGCCGCGGGTGCGCTGGGTGCGCTCTCGGAAGTGTGGGGCGAAATTTCGCAAACGGCAGGAGCCGCCGAGCGCATCGTTGAACTCCTACACATCGAACCTGCGATCAAGGCGCCCGCGTTGCCGCTGGTCTTGCCTGACAGGCCGCGCGGTGAAGTGCGGTTCGAGAGCGTGACTTACACGTATCCCTCGCGGCGCGATGCGCCGGTGTTGAACGACGTGACGTTTGCCGCCGCGCCCGGTGAGCGCATTGCCATTGTCGGACCGTCGGGCGGCGGAAAAAGTACGCTCTTTCATCTCCTGCTGCGCTTCGACGATCCGCAGTCAGGAAAAATCCTGTTCGATGGCGTCGAGATTGCGAATGCCGACCCGCGCGAGGTGCGCAGGAATATCGCGCTGGTGCCGCAGGAGCCGGCGATCTTCGCGGCATCCATTGCGGACAACATCCGCTACGGCAAGCCGGGTGCTTCGGACGCCGAGGTAAAGGCTGCCGCCGAAACGGCGCTGGTCGACGAATTCGTTCGCAATCTGCCGCAAGGATACGAGACTCCGGTTGGCGAACGCGGTATCACGCTTTCCGGCGGTCAACGCCAGCGGCTCGCGATTGCACGCGCGGTATTGCGCGATGCGCCTTTGCTGTTGCTCGATGAAGCAACCTCCGCGCTCGATGCCGAGAGCGAAGCATTGGTGCAGAAGGCGTTGGAGCGGATCATGGCGGGCCGCACTTCGCTCGTGATCGCGCATCGGCTGGCGACCGTGCTCAGCGCCGACCGCATCGTGGTCTTGCAGAAAGGTCGTATCGTCGAAGAGGGCACGCACGCGAAGCTGTCTGCGAGCGGCGGGCTTTATTCGCGGCTCGCTGCGCTGCAGTTCGGCGAAATCAGCGCTCGGTAATCTTCAGCTCGATACGCCGGTTGCGGCGGTAGGCATCCTCGTTGCTCGCTGGATCAATCGGCTGGAATTCACCGAATCCCGCGGCGACCAGACGATCCGGCGATAGTCCCTTGGTCGTCAGATATTTCACGACCGAGATCGCGCGCGATGCGGACAATTCCCAGTTCGACGGAAAACGGACATTTGAAATCGGCCGCGTGTCGGTGTGGCCGTCCACGCGCAGAACCCACGGAATGTCTTTCGGAATCTTGTTGCCGAGTTCGAGCAGTGCCGCCGCCAGCTTGTCGAGCTCGGGGCCCGCGCTTTCTTTCAACTCCGCCGAACCCGGATCGAAGAACACTTCGGATTGAAATACGAAGCGGTCGCCGACAATCCTGATCTCGGGGCGGTTGCCGAGAATTTCGCGTAAGCGCCCGAAGAAGTCGGAGCGGTAGCGGTTCAATTCCTGCACGCGCTGCGCAAGCGCCACGTTCAGCCGCGAACCGAGATCGGAGATTTTGGTCTGGCTTTCCTTATCGCGCTTTTCGGACGCTTCGAGCGCGGCCTCGAGTGCTGCAAGCTGGCGGCGGAGGGCGGCGAGCTGCTGGTTGAGCAACGAAATCTGCGAAATCTGCTGTTCGCTCATTTTCTTTTCAGCTTCGAGATCGGTAGCGAGCGACTGGATTTGGCCCTTGGCGTCGCCGGCGACATTGCTGTCGCCGCGCAGTTTATCGCGCTCGGCTTCAGTATTGCGCAGGCTCGCGCGCAGGCCGGACAACTGATCTTCGAGCGAGGAGGAGGTCGCGCGCTCCAGCGCCAGCAGGTCGGCGAACTGCTTCAACTGTACCGTCAGCCGCGAAAGCTGATCCTGCTTGCCGGCGATTTCACGGCTCAAGAAAAACTGCGCGACGGTAAAGATCGATACTAGGAAAATGAAAACCAAAAGCAGCGTCGAAAGCGCATCGACGAAGCCCGGCCAGTAATCGACCCTGCGGTCGGTGCGCGAGCGGCCCAGCGCCATAGCTAGTGTCCCGTATCCGACGTTCGCTTCACAGTGCGATGTCCTCCCGAGCGAACGTCGGATACGAAAGGACACTAGCCAAATTTATAACTGTAGTGATCCTTTGGTTCAGACATTCGCAAAAGTGCTTGCGGCAAATGCTGAGCGAATGTCTGAACCGGATCACTACTAACGCCTCTTCGCGTCTTCGCGCGTCAACTTCTCAAGGAGATCGCGCACATCGTTTTGCCGTTCCGCCTGCGCTTCAACCCAGTCGCGCAGCAACTGCTGTTCGTTGCGCATATGCTGCACGAGTTCCTGCAAGCTGCCTGCAAGATTGACCATCGCTTTCGCGCTGCGCTCGCCGCCGGCACCTTCGAGCGATTTTTCGAGGCGCTGGATCGCGGCGGCAAGCGGTGCCGCGCCGCTCGAGGTGTCGAGTTCGGTCGCGCCGAGATCGGCAACCGTGGTCGAGAGCCAGTCTTCGAGATCGGTATAGAAACGGTTCTGCGCCTGGCTCGCTTGCAGATCGAGAAAGCCGAGCACCAAGGAGCCGGCGAGACCGAACAGCGACGACGAAAATGCGATGCCCATGCCGGCGAGCGGTGCCGCAAGGCCGGTCTTCAGATCGTCGAAGATGCGGCCCGAATCTCCTGTCGCATCCAACGATTGAATGACCCGCCCGATCGAGCCCACGGTTTCCAGAAGACCCCAGAAGGTGCCAAGCAGTCCGAGAAAGACGAGGAGGCCGGTGAGGTAGCGGCCGACGTCGCGCTGCTCATCGAGGCGCGTGCCGATCGATTCCAGAATGCCGCGCATTGTGATCTGCGAGATCGCCATGCGGCCCATGCGGTCGCGCAACAGCGTCGCCATCGGCGCTAGCAATACAGGTGCGCGATCGACGGCGATGCCGGGATCGGCGAGACGGAAGCTGTTCACCCAGTTTACTTCGGGGAACAAACGTATGACTTGCCGGATCGCGAGAATAATCCCGATCAGGAGGACGCCGAAAATGATTCCGTTCAGAATAGGGTTGGCGAGAAAAGCCGCGTAGATCGGACGGTAGAGCAGTACGGCGACGAGCCCGACCAGTACGAGAAACACCAGAATCCGGAACAGGAAAATCCGCGGCGACGAAATCTTGTTGTAGCCGTCGAGTGGTTCCGTATCGCGCTTTTTCTTCGCCATCCGCCGCTCCTTACAGTCGTCTGCGCAAGTATGGCACAGACGGCGAGTATGTAGAGTCTGGTGACGGCGGAATGACGGCGGTAGTTATGCGCCCTTGATGGCGGCCAGCAACGCGCTCTGGATATCGTAGTTGCCGGCGCAGACCGAACCGTTGAGCAGCATATTCATGTGTCCGTCGAGATCGGTGACGAAGCCGCCCGCTTCCTGCACGATCACGATACCGGCGGCGAGATCCCATGCCGAAAGATCGCGCTCCCAAAAGCCGTCGAAGCGGCCGGCGGCAGTCCATGCCATGTCGATTGCGGCAGCGCCCGTGCGGCGCAGACCCGCGACCTGCTTCTGCAGCACGCCAAGTTCGCGGCGGAAGCGTTCGTGATCGCCACGCTCGTGATGCGGGATGCCGCAGGAGATCACGGCATCGCCAAGTGTCTTGCGTGCGGCAACGCGCAGGCGGCGGTTATTGAAATAGGCGCCTTGGCCGCGCTCGGCGGCATACATTTCGTCCGTCACCGGATTGAAGATAACGCCTGAGATCGGGATGCCGTCTTTCACAAGTCCGATCGAAACCGCGAACAATGGAATCGAGTGCAAAAAATTCGTCGTGCCGTCGAGCGGATCGACGACGAATTGATACTGGCCGTCGGAGCCTTTCACTTCGCCGCGCTCTTCCATCACGAAGCCGAATGCGGGCCGCGCTTTCGAAAGCTCGCTGAAGATAATGTCTTCCGCTTTTTTGTCCGCGGCGGAAACGAAATTCGCAGGACCTTTCAGCGAAACCTGCAAATGCTCCACTTCATTGAAGTCGCGAATAAGCGCGCGGCCCGCTTTACGGGCCGCTGCCATCATCACCGTCATATTTGCGGAGCGGAGTGACACCGCTTACTCGGCGCGGCGGACGTAAGTGATTTCAGCGGTATCGACCACAATCTTTTCGCCGCTGCCGATGAAGGGCGGCACCATCACGCGCAGGCCGTTCTCCAGCTTCGCCGGCTTGTAGGACGACGCCGCAGTCTGGCCCTTCACGACCGGATCGGCTTCGACAATTTGCAGCGTCACATAGTCTGGAAGCCGGATGCCGATCGGGCGCTCGTCGTGCAATTCCAGCGTGACGGTCATACCGTCCTGAAGAAACAGCGCGCGTTCGCCGACGAATTCTTCCGCGAGACTGATCTGGTCGTAGTTGTCTTTATCCATGAAGACGAGAGTGTCGCCTTCCTTGTAAAGATACTGGAAGTCTTTCTGCTCGAGGCGGCCACGCTCGACCTTCTCGTCCGAACCGAAGCGGTTGTTGAGCTTGCGGCCGTCGATCAGGTTTTTCAATTCAACCTGATTGTAGGCGGGGCCTTTGCCGGGCTTGACCGCCATGGTCTTCACCGCGACCCAGAGCGTGTTCTGATACTCGATCACGTATCCGGGGCGGATTTCGTTGCCGTTGATTTTCATGGAGTTCCTCGGGAAGCAGCGGCGCTCTCGTGCCGTGCGCGGGCAGTTCCGTCAAGGGTGAACTGCCCGGCGAGGAAATTAGGTATTGGGAGGCGCCTTGCTTTGCAGCCAAGCGCGCAGAATGCCTTCCGCACGCTTCTTTTCTTCATCGTTCAAGGAGCCGAAGACGCCATCCAGCATCGGGTCGGATACGTCCCGCAAGCGTGCCATCAGATGCCAGGCCATCGCTTCAACGGTGTTCTTCTCGACGCCACGGCCTGCGTTCAGCATCCGGGCATAGCGGTTCTGCGCGACCGGGTTGCCCCGCAGCGCTGCGCGGCGCATGGCCTGCGCGCCGCTGGCCTCGTCCTTCTCGACGCCGTTTCCGTTGAATAACGCAATCGCAAGCTCGACGGTCGAAGGTACGTGGTCGAGACGCGCGGCACGGCGCAGCCACTTGACCGACTCTGCCGGATCTTTGGCGACGCCTTTGCCTTCCTGGTAGAAAATCGCGAGAGCGTGTTGTGCGTCCGGAATGTCCTTGTCGGCGGCAAGGCGCATCAGTTTCGCGGCTTCCGCGAAGTTCTGCGCAAAGACCTGACCCTCGATATAAAGCAGCGCGAGATTGTAGGCGGCGTGGGCGTGGCCCTTGTCGGCCGCGCGGCGGAAGTATTTCGCCGCTTCGTCTTTGCTGCGTGTGACGCCTACGCCCTGCAAATGGACCATGCCGAGCGCGAAGGTCGCCTGCACGTCGCCGGCACTGGCTGCGCGCTGATACCAGTCGAGCGATTTCTTCCTGTCGGCGGCGACGCCGAGACCCTCGCCATAAAGTTCGCCGAGCAAGGTCATCGCGCTGATGTCTTTGTTCTTGTTGGCGCGTAACTCAGCAAGCTGCATGGCCTCGATATAGTTTCCGCGCTGATAGGCGGAGAAAGGTGCGTTGGGATCGTTTGCGGCCGCAGTCTCAAGAGGCGCGCGCGGCGGCTGCGGCGCGACCGCGATCGTCTTCACGCGTGTGCTCGGTCCCTTCGCGGGAGCCTGCTTCGGCACAAAAGTTTCTTCTGCGCCCTGCGCCGGCGCGCAGATGCAAAGCGCCAAGGCGAGCGCAAGAATGCGGTTCATGATCAAGCTGCAAACTCTCGGGCGCCGATAAGTGTCGTCGCTTTGGCTACGGCTTGTGCTGCGTTTTCCTGGTTGCTCCAAACTGCATCACCGAGCGCGACGAAGTCCGCGCGCACTTCCACGAGCCGCGGCACTTCGTCGACCGAAGCGGCGTAAGCAATGCAGGGGAGTTGAAAGATTTCCGCCCACCACGACACGCGTTCGACCAGCGCGGAGAATCCCGGACGTTTTCCTTCCGCGTCGGGTTCGCCGAACATCACGAAATCCACGCCGGACTCGGAGGCAACCATTGCGTCGTGCCGCGACGGCAGTCCGCCTACGCCTGACAATCTTCCGGCCGAGAGATTTGTGCGCGTGGTTTGCATTTGATCGAGGTTGCTGAAATGCGCGCCGTCTGCGCCAGCAGGCTCGACGAGTGCAGGCATACCGGCAAGCAGCAAGGCTGCGCCGGTCGATTGTAAATGCGTGGATACGATGCGGATTGCGGAGAGGGCGATTACTTCGTCGTCGGTGGCTAGATTGAGAATGACCGCCGCGACATCGCCGGCGCGGCACGCCGCCTCAAGCAGCGGCGCGAAGGATACCGCGTCCTCGACGGGGGGCGTCAAGAGGACCAGTCGCGTGCGGGCTTTGATTGCTTCGGTCACGCTTTCTCCATTTGCGACCGTTGCCGGACAAGCGAGGCGAAAAGTTGGCCCCGCCGAATCTTTGGAACTTTAATCTAACTCGGCAAGAATGCACCTTAACGGGGTAGGTCACGGTGTATTCCGGGGATTGTATTTTCGTAGCAGCTACGCCGCCTTCTTTTCCTGGTCGGTGGACCACTGCCCTAGAGATGCAAGGCCGTTCATTCTCGCGCGATGCGCGAAAGCGGACTGTGCGGCTGTCACGTTCGCGGCCTTGCCGCTCCAGGCTTTCTGGGGTGCCGCCTGCAAGGCGCGGCCATAAGAGAAGGTGAGCTTCCAGGGCAGGCCGCCGATCTTGTTCATGGCGTCGAGATGCGCGGTCGCTTCCTCGTCGCTCTGGCCGCCCGAGAGGAAGGCAATGCCCGGCACCGCGCCCGGCACACAGGCTTTCAGCATCTTCACGGTCTTCTCCGCGACTTCCTGCACGCCCGCGCGCTTGGAAGCTTTCTTGCCGGAGATCGCCATGTTCGGCTTCAAGACGATGCCTTCGAGCGGCACGCGCTGATAGTAGAGCTGTTGGAAAGTTTCTTTCAGCATGAACTCGGTGACTTCGAAGCAGCGGTCGATGGAGTGATCGCCGTCCATGAGGATTTCCGGCTCCACGATCGGCACGATCTGCGAGGCCTGACAGAGTGCGGCGTAACGCGCGAGCGAATGCGCGTTGGTGTGGATCGCGGTGTAGCTCGGAATTCCCGGCGCGATGTCGATCACCGCGCGCCATTTCGCGAAGCGCGCACCCTGTTCGTAATATTTCGGGAGACGATCCGCGAGCTTGTCGAGACCGGCGGTGATGAGTTCGCCGGGGCAGTTCGGTAAGGGCTTGGTGCCTTCGTCGACCTTGATGCCGGGAAGAGCGCCCGCCTTCTTGATGACGTCGACCAGCGGCGTGCCGTCTTTCGCCTTCTGCCAGATTGTTTCGTCATAGAGAATGACGCCGGAGATGGACTTCATGCCTTCGGTCGCGCGGAACATCAGCTCGCGATAATCGCGGCGATTATCCTCTGTGCTTTCGACGCCAATTCCGTCGAAGCGCTTCTTGATGGTGCCGGTGGATTCGTCGGCGGCGAGGATGCCTCGGCCCGGCGCGACCATCGCTTGCGCGACTTTATTCAGTTCTGCGAGATTCATTTTTGTTCTCCCTCGATCCCGTATTCTTGCTTTGCGGCTACTTTACCCGAAGCGCCTCGACGCCGGGAAGCGGCTTGCCTTCCAGCCATTCCAGAAAGGCGCCGCCCGCGGTGGAAACATAGGTGAAGCGGTCGGCAGCGCCCGCGTGTTCGAGTGCTGCGACCGTATCGCCGCCGCCCGCGACCGAGCGCAGCTTGCCGGCGGAGGTTAGTTCGGCTGCCGCTTCCGCGACTTCATTGGTGCCCATGTCGAAGGGCTCCATCTCGAATGCGCCGAAGGGTCCGTTCCATACCAGCGTCTTTGACGCGGCGAGTGCGGCAATGACATGGCCGATGCTTTCGCGGCCGATGTCGAGGATCATGTCGGAATCTTCGACGTTATCGACGGCGACCACCTTAGAGGGCGAACGCGCCTTGAATTCTCCGGCGACGACAACGTCGGTCGGCAGAATGATCTGGCAGTTGCTGGACTTCGCTTTCGCGAGAATGTCGCGCGCGGTGTCGAGCAAATCTTTCTCGGCCAGCGATTTTCCGACCGGCTTGCCTTGGGCTGCGAGAAACGTATTCGCCATCGCGCCGCCGATTGCGAGTTTGTCCACTTTCGCAAGCAGGTTGCCGAGCAATTCGAGTTTCGTGGAAATCTTCGCACCTCCCACGACCGCCATCACCGGGCGCTCCGGTTTCTCGAGTGCGGTCTCCAGTGCTTCGAGTTCGGCCTGTAACGCGCGGCCGGCAAAAGCCGGCATCTTGTGCGCCAAGCCTTCGGTCGAGGCATGGGCGCGGTGTGCGGCGGAGAAGGCATCGTTCACATAAACATCGCCGTTTTTCGCGAGCGCCGCAACGAAATCCGGCTCGTTCTTTTCCTCGCCTTTATGGAAGCGCGTATTTTCCAGAACCAGAATTTGCCCCGGCTGCAGAATGGAAACGGCTTTCTCGGCGTCGGCGCCGACGCAGTCGGTGGCGAACAGCACCGTCTTGCCGAGCGCGTCCGCAAGTACGCTGACGAGCGGTTCGAGCGACTGGGATTTGTCGGCGCCCTTCGGGCGGCCGAAATGCGAAAGCAGGATTACTTTCGCGCATTTTTCAGAGAGCTCGCGGATGGTGGGGAGCACGCGCGCAATCCGCGTCATGTCGGTGACGCGGCCCGCCTCCATCGGCACGTTGAGGTCGACACGAACGAGGACGCGCTTATTCGCGACAACGGCTTGGTCGAGGGTTTTGAAAGAGGACATAACGCTGCGAAGGTTAGAAAGAAAAAGCGGGACTCACTTTTGTGAGTCCCGCTTCGACCAAAGATAAAGCGAGATCACGAGCATCACGCTGAAGAAAGCAAGGCCGACATATCCGATGATCTGTTCGATGCCCATGCTCAGCCCAGCTTGCCCATCGCGACCGCAGTGTCGGCCATACGGTTCGAGAAGCCCCATTCGTTGTCGTACCAGGAAAGCACGCGCACGAAGGTTCCTTCCATGACCTTGGTCTGGTCGAGATGGAAGATCGAGGAATGCGGGTCGTGGTTGAAATCCATCGACACGTTCGGCTGATCGGTCCAGCCGAGGATGCCCTTGAGCTGCTGGGAAGCTGCGCGCTTCACGGCGTCGTTGATCTCTTCTTTGGTGGTGGGCTTCTTCGCGACAAATTTGAAATCGACGACCGATACATTCGGCGTCGGCACGCGGATCGAAACGCCGTCGAGTTTGCCGTTCAGTTCCGGCAGCACGAGGCCGACCGCTTTCGCGGCACCCGTCGAAGTCGGGATCATCGAAAGCGCGGCTGCGCGCGCGCGATAGAGATCCTTGTGCATGGTATCCAGCGTCGGCTGGTCGCCGGTATAAGCGTGGATCGTGGTCATGAAACCTTTTTCGATGCCGATGGCATCGTTGAGCACCTTTGCGACCGGCGCCAGGCAGTTCGTGGTGCAGGACGCATTCGAAACGATCTTGTGCTCCGGCTTCATCTTGTCGTGGTTCACGCCATAGACGACCGTAATGTCGGAGTTCTCGCCGGGCGCGGAAATGAGCACGCGCTTGGCGCCTGCGGTCAGATGCGCGGAGGCCTTATCCTTCGCGGTGAAGATGCCGGTGCATTCCAGCGCGATGTCGATGCCGAGGTCTTTGTGCGGGAGCTTCGACGGGTCTCTTTCGGCGGTGACTTTGATCGGTCCGCCGCCGATGTCGATGCTGTCGCCCGAGACTTTTACTTCACCCTGAAAGCGGCCGTGTACCGAGTCGAAGCGCAGGAGATGCGCGTTGGTTTCGACCGGACCGAGATCGTTGATCGCAACGACCTGAATATCCTTGCGGCCCGATTCAGAGATAGCGCGGAGAACATTGCGGCCGATGCGTCCGAAACCGTTGATTGCAACCCGTACAGCCATTTCAGTCTCTTCCTCTCGTAATTTTAGTTTGCAGCGGACTTCTTCGCCGCGGCTTGCGTTGGCAACGCTTTCGTTGCCGCTTCCACGATCGCTTCGGCGGTGATTCCAAAGCGCTTATAAAGTTCTTTATATGGCGCGCTCGCGCCGAAGCCGGTCATGCCGACGAACTGGCCGCGCTCGCCGATGATCTCGTCCCAGCCCATGCGGATCGCAGCTTCGCAGGCGATCTTCACTGGCGCGGTGCCGATCACGCGATCGCGCACACTTTCCGGCTGGTCGAAGAAGAGGTCCATGCAGGGCACGGAGACGACGCGCGTCGGCACACCCTGCTTTTCGAGCTCTTTCTGCGCGGCGATGCAGAGTGAAACTTCGGAGCCCGACGCAAAGAGCGAGACCATCGCTTCGCCGCTTGCGGGCGAAAGCTCGTAGGCACCCTGTTTGCAGAGATTGCCTTTCTCGTTCTTCAAACGAAGTGTGGGCAAATTCTGGCGCGTGAGCGCAAGCACGCTCGGAGATTCTTCCATGCGGAGTGCCGCGTCCCAGCATTCCGCGGTTTCGACCTGATCGGCAGGACGAATCGCGCGGAGTGCCGCGAGATGTTCGACCGGCTGGTGGGTCGGGCCGTCTTCGCCGACGCCGATCGAGTCGTGCGTCATGACGTGGATCACGCGCGTGCCCATGAGCGCTGCTAAGCGCAGCGAGGGGCGGCAGTAATCGGCGAATACGAGGAACGTGCCGGAGAAAGGGATGACACCGCCATGCAGCGCCATGCCGTTCATCGCCGCCGCCATGCCGTGTTCGCGAATGCCCCAGTTGATGAAGTGTCCGGCGTAGTTATCAGCCGAGACCGCCTTCATCGCCTTGGTGCGGGTGTTGTTGGAGCCGGTCAGATCAGCCGAGCCGCCGATCATTTCGGGTGCTACCGCGCAGATCGCTTCCAGCGTGTTCTCGGAAGACTTGCGGGTCGCGATCTCCGGCTTTTCTGCCACCGCTTTTTCTTTGAGTGCTTCGATGGCGGCACCCAAACCGTTCGGCAACTTGCCGTGCAGGCGGCGCTCGAACTCGGCTTTCTTCGCGGAATCATCCACGCGCTTCTTCCAGGCTGCGCGTGCATCCGCGCTGCGCGAACCGGACTTGCGCCACGACTCCAGAATGTCCGCCGGAATTTCAAACGGGCCGTATGGCCAGTTCAGATTTTTCCGCGCGCCTTCGATTTCTTTTTCGCCGAGCGGCGAGCCGTGCGCGCCGGCGGTGTCCACTTTCGTAGGCGCGCCGTAGCCGATATGCGTCTTGCAGGCGATCAGCGTCGGACGATCGGACTCTCGCGCGTCCTTGATTGCGTTCTCGATCGCAACCGGGTCGTGGCCGTCGATGCGGACACCATTCCAGCCGGAAGCCTTGAAGCGCGGCCGTCGATGGAAATGCCGTTGTCGTCGAACAGCACGATCAATCTATTCAGCTTCAGGTGTCCCGCGAAGGCGAGCGCTTCCTGGCTGATGCCTTCCATGAGGTCGCCGTCGGAGGCGAGCACATAAGTAAAGTGATCGACGAGATCGTTGCCGAATTCGGCGTTCAAGAGACGTTCCGCGAGCGCCATGCCGACCGCGTTCGCCAAGCCCTGACCGAGCGGGCCGGTGGTGGTCTCGATCCCGCGTGTGATGAAGTTTTCCGGGTGGCCTGGCGTCTTCGAATCAAGCTGGCGGAAGCGTTTGATTTCTTCGAGCGTCACGTCCTCGTGGCCCGTGAGGTACAGGAGTGCGTAGAGCAGCATCGAGCCGTGGCCGGCGGAGAGCACGAAGCGGTCGCGGTCCGGCCAGTCGGTCGCTTTCGGATCGAATTTGAGGAATTTCGTGAAGAGGACGGTCGCGATGTCAGCGGCACCCATCGGCAGGCCCGGATGACCGGATTTTGCCGCCTCGACTGCGTCCATCGCGAGCGCGCGAATGGCGTTTGCCAAACGATCATGCTGCTCGCGGCTCATCGCGTTTTCACCCATTGTTCCGGGGGCTAGTGGTCCGATTCTGACATTCGCATTCCATGCCGGTCTTTTCGCGTGCGAATGTCAGAATCGAGGGACCACTAGCAAATACAGGATTCTAGTGGAGTTTTAGATTTGACATTCGCTTCGTGAGGCCGCCGCTGGGTGGGCGCGAATGTCAAATCTACTCCACTAGTAAGGTGGCGTTGCCATAGCACCCCAACCCCTTGTGTCAAAGTCGCAACGCGCGGTTGACGTGGGGATAAAGGCTCCCCTTAACTGCATGACGCGCGTTCGCGAACGGCGGCGGGAAATGCGGCAGGCAACGGAACAATCGGCAGTGCTGGACAGGGCGCGGAAGCGCCTGTCCTCGGCGCTCGACCTGTTGGAAGCCGCGATCAATCGCCGCCGCGAGAACGACCGCCAGCGCGGCGAACTGGAAGCCCAGATTCAGGCCTTCGGTACCGACCGTTCGCGGTTAGCTGGTGAACTCGACCATGCGCGGGCGAACCTTTCTTCGCTGGAGGCGACCAACCGCGAAGTCGCGCAGCGGCTCGACCAGGCGGTGGATACGATCCGTGCCGTTCTCGATGCGCAGGAGCGCTAGGCACAGATGGCCGAGGTTTCCGTCACCATCAACGGCCGCGTCTATCGCATGGCCTGCGATCCCGGTCAGGAAGATCATCTTGCGCGGCTCGGGCGCGAGCTCGATCAGCGCATCGCGCAGTTGCGCGAATCCTTCGGCGAGATCGGCGACACGCGGCTTGCGGTGATGGCCGCGATCATGGTCGCCGACGAACTCGCGGAACTGAAGCGGCGGCTGCGCGCTTCCGATCAGGAAATCCAGTCGCTGAAAGACGCTCGCGAGCGCGCGGCCCAGCGCAGCGAAGAAGGCGAGCGTGCGCTTGCCGATATTCTGGAAACTACCGCGGAACGCATCGAGCGGCTGGCGCAAGGCCTCAATAGCGGGCCAAACGGCGGCGTTGCGCTGGGCTGAAAGTCAAGACTGGCCAAGCCGCTAATCTCTCCCTAGGTTCAACTCGCGGTGCTGCGGGATGCGTCGGAGAAGTATTCCCGGGGCCTTATCGATCTCAACGGGAGCTGTCTCTGATCTGGACCGTGGTCCTAGTCACATGGCGCCCACCTACTTCGTAGGTTTCCCGGGATCGAATCTCTGACGGTCACTGCGGCCCGCACTTAATTAGTCATGCCAGTATCAATCGCCGAACAAAAACGCGCTTTGCGCAAAGACATGATCGCAAAGCGCGATGCGCTTTCGCCGATCTTCCGCACGCAGATGTCGGAGAAGGTCGCAAAAGCCGATCTGCCGTTCGGCGTTCCCCGCGGCGCGGTGGTTTCCGGCTGGTTTGCGATGGGAACCGAACTCAATCCCTATCCGCTGATGAAGCGCCTCGCTGAAGAAAGCGGCGCTTCGCTGGCATTGCCCGCGATCGAGGACGGCAAACTGATCTTCCGCGCGTGGGTTCAGGGGATGCAGTTGAAGCGCGTCGGGTTCGGCCTGTCAGAGCCGGGGCCGGAAGCAAAAGAAGTCGATCCCGACATTCTGTTCGTGCCGCTTTTGGCCTTCGATCTCACTGGCTCTCGCATCGGCTATGGCAAGGCCTATTACGACGGCGGGTTATCGCGGCTGCGAGCGAAGAAAAAGATTACTGCCGTCGGCCTCGCTTTCGACGAGCAATGCGTGGAGGCTGTTCCGACGGAGCCGCACGACCAAAAACTCGATTATGTGATAACGGAAGAGGGCGTGCGTTTCTCCGCCGGGACCTGATCGATGCGTATTCTTTTTCTTGGTGACATCGTCGGGCGTTCGGGCCGGGTCGCTGTCGTCGATGTGCTGCCGTCGCTGATTAAAGACTGGAAGCTCGATTTCGTCGGCATCAACGGCGAAAATTCCGCGGGCGGCTTCGGCATCACCGAAGCGATCTACGAAGAGCTGATCGAGACCGGGGCAGATGCGATCACGCTCGGCAATCATTCCTGGGATCAGCGCGAGGCGCTGGTCTTCATCGAGCGCGCACCGAAACTCATTCGTCCGCTGAATTACCCGAAGGGTACGCCGGGCAGAGGTGCGGCGCTGCTTGAAGCGAAGAACGGCAAACGCGTGCTCGTCATCAATGCGATGGGCCGGGTCTTCATGGAAGCGCTCGACGATCCTTTCGCCGCGATCGAGAAAGAACTCGAGGCCTGCAAGCTTCGCGAGCACGCCGACGCGATCATCGTGGACTTCCATGCGGAAGCCACCAGCGAGAAACAGGCGCTCGGCTATATCCTCGATGGACGCATTTCCTTGCTGGTCGGGACGCACACGCACGCGCCCACTTCCGATTACCGCATCTTGCCTTCCGGCACCGCTTTCGTTTCCGATATCGGAATGTGCGGCGACTATGAAAGCGTGCTCGGTATGAACCGCGACGAACCGATCCGCAGATTCCAGACCAAGATTCCGTCTGGCCGCTTCGAGCCTGCGACCGGGGCGGCTACCGTCTGCGGGCTCGCTGTCGAGACCGACGACGCGACGGGGCTTGCGGTAAAAATCGCGCCGGTGCGTATCGGCGGCGTATTGGAAGCGGCGCGGCCTAGCTTCTGGTAATCCGCTTGCTATAACGCCCGGAAATTCGCTCGGGACTCGACCATGGCCGGCCATTCGCAATTTAAAAACATCATGCACCGGAAGGGCCGGCAGGACGCCGCCCGTTCCAAGCTGTTCGGCAAGCTGGCGCGAGAAATCACCGTTTCCGCGAAGATGGGATTGCCCGATCCCGCGATGAACGCGCGCCTGCGCGCGGCCATTATCGCGGCGCGTGCGGAAAATATGCCGAAAGACAATATCGAGCGCGCGATCAAGAAGGCGTCCGGTGGCGAAGGCGAAAACTTCGAAAACGTCCGCTACGAAGGCTACGGCCCCGGCGGTGTTGCGCTCATCATCGAGGCGCTGACCGACAATCGCACGCGCACCGTCGGCGAAGTCCGCACGTACTTCACCAAAAGCGGCGGCGCACTCGCGGAAACCGGTGCGGTGTCATTCATGTTCAGTCATGTCGGCGTGATCGAATACGATGCCGCCAAAGCCGATGCCGATACGATGCTGGAGGCTGCGATCGATGCCGGCGCGGACGATGCAATTTCTTCGGATGCGGGACATGAAATCGTCACGGCAAACGACACCTTGAACGAAGTGCAGAAGGCGCTGGAAGCGAAATTCGGCGAACCGAAGAAAAGCGGGTTGCTGTGGCGGCCGCAGAATACGATCACGGTCGACGACGAGGCCGGCGAGAAGCTGATGAAGCTGGTCGAGAATCTCGAAGAGAACGACGACGTGCAGAACGTCTATGGCAATTTCGAAATCTCCGAAGCGCTGATGGCAAAGCTGTCCGCGTGAACATTTCCCCACGCGCGATCGGATACCTCGCGATCATTTCCGCGGTTACGATCTGGGGCGCATGGGTCGCGCTCACGCGCTACGCCGTCATCGGTTCCTTGACGCCAGCTTCGGTGACGTTGCTGCGTGTCGGCATTCCCGCGCTCTTGCTCGTGCCGGTCTTGTTTCGCATCGGCGTCTGGCCGAAAGGCAAGACCGTTCCGTTTCTTTTCTGCATTCTCGGCGCGGGCGCGCCGTTTCTGCTCATCATCGGCAACGGTATGCGCTATGCGCCGACTGCCGATGTCGGGCCGATGGTACCCGGCACGATGCCGCTGATTGTCGCGCTGCTCTCCGTCGTTTTATTTAAAGAGAGGTTGGGCTGGGCGCGTGCAATCGGATTTGCGCTTTGTCTCGCAGGCGTGCTGACGATTGCCGGAAGAAGCATTTTGACCGCGAGCGGCGATACTTCGTTCGGTCATCTGCTTTTGATTACGGCGGCGTTCTGCTGGGCTTGCTACACGGTTGCGTTTCGCCACGTCGGGGTGAGCGCAATCGAGATGGCGGCACTGGTGAGTTTCTGGTCGGCGCTCGCGATCCTGCCGTTCGGCATTCCGCCGCTGATCGAAGCGTGGAGCAAGGGCGCGCACAACGACATCATCGTGCAGGCGGTCATTCAGGGTCTCGGCTCCGGCCTCATCGCGCTCGTGCTTTACAACATCGGCATCGCAAGGCTCGGCGCGTCGCGTGCCGCGGCATTCGTCGCGCTGGTGCCGGCACTTGCGACTGTGATCGCGATTCCGCTCTTGAAAGAAATTCCCGATCTCGCCTCGATTATCGGTGTAGTTATGACCGGCTTGGGCGTGTTGCTTGCGAGCGGGATTTTCAATGCACCGTCAGCGCAGAAGCCGGTCGAGTAGCGGCAGGCTAGAGATCGCGGCGAAAAGAATGGTCGCCCACGCCGCGCTTGGCTAATTGCGGTCCGCCAAAAACGCGAACATCATCGTGCCTTCCGTCCTGCAGGCGGTCGTCGAAAAAAGGTGCGAGAGAGGCGGGGATAAGTGCGGAGAACAGGTGGCGCGGCCTTGGTGTGACGGCAGAATTAGCGCCTGCCTAGGCATAATTCGATAGCGGGGCTATCCATCAGCGGGATGACGCGCGCGAATCGCATAATCGGCATCGATCCCGGCCTCCGCCGCACCGGCTGGGGCGTGATCGAGTGCGAGGGCACGAAGCTTTCCTTCGTCGCTTGCGGCTCGGTAAACGCGGACGAGCGCGAAACGTTGAGCGAGCGGCTCGCTTTCATCCACAAGGGTCTCACCGAAATCATCGAACGCTATGCGCCGCATGAGGCGGCGGTGGAAGAGACTTTCGTGAATGCCGATCCGCGCGCGGCGCTCAAACTCGGGCAGGCGCGCGGGATTGCGCTGGTCGTGCCGGCGCAGGCGGGGCTGCCGGTTGCCGAATACGCGCCGAATCTGATCAAGAAAACCGTGGTTGGCGCGGGCCGCGCAGAGAAGGCACAGATCCGGCTCATGATCCGCGTCTTGATGCCGAAGGCAGATCCGCAAAGCGACGACGCAGCGGATGCTCTGGCAATTGCCATCTGCCACGCGCATCACCGGAGTAGCGTCGATATTCTCTCGCGCGTCGTGGGAGGCACGTTGTGATCGGGAAATTGCGCGGCGTGATCGACACTTATGGCGACGATTTCGTCGTGATCGACGTGCATGGCGTCGGCTATGTCGTGCATTGCTCGGTGCGCACGCTGCAATCGTTGCCTCCCGCCGGTGAAGCCGCGACCATTTCTATAGAGACCCATGTGCGCGAGCAGGAGATCAAGCTGTTCGGCTTCACGAACGATCTCGACCGCGAGTGGTTTCGTATTCTGCAGACTGTACAAGGGGTCGGCGCAAAAGTAGCGCTCGCAATTTTGTCGACACTGAAGCCGGCCGAGCTTGCGAATGCGATTGCGCTTGGCGACAAGACTTCCGTGTCGCGCACGCCGGGCGTCGGCCCGAAACTGGCCGCGCGCATTGTTGCAGAGTTGAAAGACAAAGCGCCGGCATTTGCGACCGTCGATCCGTCGGTCGTGAAATTGCAGGGTGACCTTTCCGAGCGCCGCGCGCCGCAGCCGGTGGCTGACGCCGTCTCCGCGCTGGTGCATCTCGGCTACGGAGAAATTCAGGCGGGTGCTGCGATTGCCGCTGCCGTGCGCGCATCTGAAGAAAATGCGCCGGTCGAGACGCTGATCCGGTTAGGGCTGAAGGAACTCGCGCGATGAATTCCCGTATCGTATCCGCAGAACAGCGCGACGACGATCCGGCGGAAGCATCGCTCCGCCCGCAGAAACTTTCCGAGTTCATCGGCCAGCAGCAGGCACGCGCGAACCTTTCCGTGTTCATCGAGGCCGCAAAGACGCGCAAGGAAGCGCTAGATCATGTGCTCTTGGTCGGGCCGCCGGGTTTAGGCAAGACCACGCTCGCGCAGATTGTCGCGCGCGAGCTTGGCGTGAATTTCCGCGCGACTTCCGGTCCGGTAATTGCGAAGGCGGGCGATCTGGCGGCACTCCTCACCAATCTCGAAGACCGCGATGTACTTTTCATCGACGAAATCCACCGGCTCAATCCGGCGATCGAGGAAGTGCTCTATCCCGCGATGGAAGACTATCAACTCGATCTCATCATCGGTGAAGGTCCGGCGGCGCGTTCGGTGAAGATCGAGCTTGCGAAGTTCACGCTGGTGGGCGCCACCACGCGCTCGGGATTGCTGACCACTCCGCTTCGCGACCGTTTCGGGATTCCGGTCCGTCTCGGCTTCTACGAAGTGGATGAACTCGAAACCATCGTCGAGCGCGGTGCGCGGGTGCTGAATATCGGCATGAGCAAAGACGGCGCGCGCGAAATCGCCAAACGCGCACGCGGCACGCCGCGCATTGCGGGGCGCTTGCTAAAGCGCGTGCGCGACTTCGCTTCGGTCGATAAAGTTTCGCAGATCGATGCGAAGGCCGCCGACCGCGCGCTCTCGCAACTTGAAGTGGATGCCGCCGGCTTAGATGCGATGGACCGGCGTTATCTGCGCATCATCTCCGATCACTATGACGGCGGTCCGGTCGGGATCGAGACGATTTCGGCGGCTCTCTCCGAGCCGCGCGACGCGCTCGAAGACATCATCGAGCCGTTTCTCATTCAGCGCGGCTTCATCCAGCGCACGCCGCGCGGACGCATGATGACCTCGCACGCCTATAAGCATCTCGGTCTCACTGAGCCGAAGCGCGACGCTTCGCAGATGCCGCTGTTCGATCAGGGCGAAGAATGAATACGCCAGAGAATTGGCCCGATCTCGCGGGCCGGATCGAGAACGGCGCGCATATCATGGCCGTCCGCGTCTATTATGAAGACACGGATTTTTCGGGCGTGGTCTATCACGCGAGCTACCTGCGCTTCATGGAGCGCGGCCGCACGGATTTCCTGCGGCTCTTGGGCGTCGATCATCGCGCGCTATTCGAGGAAGCCGGGAAAGAGGCCCCGGGCTTTGCCTTCGTCGTGCGCTCGATGACTTTGGAATATCTCAAACCTGCGCACATGGACGACATACTCACGATTAAAACTTCGCCTGCGGAAATCGCGGGTGCATCGCTCACGCTGAAACAGGAAGTCTTTCGCGGCGACACGTTGCTGTTAGAGGCCATGGTCAAAGCCGCATTCGTGTCTGGCGGACGCGCGCGGCGCATCCCCGAAGCGCTCCGAAAAGCGATGTCTGCGGACGCACTGTCCCATCGCTAACCTATTGTTAACCGTGTAAGCCCTTCTCTCTGGAGCGCGATCCGCGAGGCCGCGCCCCAGTTTGGACAGATTCAGTGCCGTATTGACGGGACCAGGCGGAAGCTAAGTGCGGGGCGAGCCGAATTGCCGGGCCCTAAGACGGAAGTCCGCTCGCATACACCACTCCCGGAACCACGGTGCGCGGCGCAATCGCAGTCGCCGGAATGCAAAGGACTTTCGATGCCCGACCTTCTCAATCAATTCCTGCACGAGATCTCGCTTCTGCTCACCTTCGGCATTCCCGATCTCGTCGCGCAGGCGCCGACACCTCAAGTTCAGCAGCAGACGATCGCAGCACCGACCGACATCTCGCTCTGGGCGCTGTTCTGGCAGGCGCATCTCGTCGTCAAGGCGGTGATGCTCGGTTTGCTTGTTGCCTCGGTCTGGGTCTGGGCCATCGTGATCGACAAAACGATTTTGTACGCGCGCACACGGCGCGAGATGGACCGCTTCGAACAGTCCTTCTGGTCGGGCGAAAGTTTGGAAGACCTCTACCGCGCGCTGTCGGCCAAGCCCGTTCACGCGATGGCAGCACTCTTCGTCTCTGCGATGCGCGAGTGGAAGCGCACCTATGAGGGCGGCGGCAAGGCGATCGGTACGCTGAACCAGCGCATCGAAAAGGTGATGAACGTGACCATCACGCGCGAAGTGGACCGGCTCGAGCGGCGGCTGCTTGTGCTTGCAACGGTCGGCTCCGCCGGCCCCTTCATCGGCCTGTTCGGCACGGTCTGGGGCATCATGACGAGCTTTCAGTCGATCGCCGCCTCGAAGAATACCAGCCTTGCGGTGGTCGCCCCCGGCATCGCGGAAGCGCTTTTTGCGACCGCCATCGGACTTGTCGCCGCCATACCGGCGACCATTTTCTATAACAAGTTCATTTCTGAGGTGAACCGTCAGGCCCAGCGCATGGAAAGCTTCGCGGACGAGTTCTCCGCGATCCTGTCGCGGCAGGTGGACGAGAATTCCTGAGGACGGATCATGGGCAGTTCTTTCGGATCGAGCGGAAGCAGCAGGCGGTCGTCGCGGATTCGCGGTGGCGGCGTGAACGCGGAAATCAACGTGACGCCGATGGTCGACGTCATGCTGGTGCTTTTAATTATCTTCATGATCTCGGCACCATTGCTCACCGTCGGCGTGCCGATCGATCTGCCGCAGAGCCAGGCCAAGTCGCTCGATCAGGAACGCGAGCCGCTGACGCTTTCGGTGAACGACAAGGGACAGGTGTTCTTGCAGAATACCGAGATCAAGATCGAGGAGTTGGTCGACAAGCTGAAAGCGGTCGCGAAGCAAGGCACCGAAGAGCGCATCTATGTGCGCGGCGACAAGAAAGTCGACTACGGGACAGTGATGAGGGTGATGGGCCGCTTGCAGGCCGCCGGCTATCGCAAGGTCGCGCTCGTCACCGAAGTTGAAGGATCCTGACGGGAGATATGCGCCCCGGCTTTACGATCTCGACCGCATTCCATGCCGTCGTTCTCGGCTGGGGGCTGATTCATTTTGCTTCGGTGAAACCAAGCGAAGCGCCGCCGGTTGAAAGCCTGCCGATCGATCTCGTCGATATTTCCGACATCACGAAGACGAAGCAGGGAAATCTCAAGGCCGAGAAAAAGCCCGACGTCGTGAAGCAGGTCGAGAAGAAGGCCGATCCAACACCGAAGATCGATCCGAATTTGCCGGTGAAGGATCGCGAGGTGAAATCGACGCCGCCGCCTCCGACGCCGGTCGAGAAAAAGGAAGAGCCGAAAAAAGAAGAGCCGAAGAAGGAAGTCGCAAAGCCGGACCCGGTGCCTTCTCCGGACGCGATCGCTAAGAGGTTGGAAGAAGAGCAGAAGAAGGCCGAGAAAAAGAAAGAAACGCCGAAGAAAGTAGTGCAGGAAAAAGCGCCGCCGGTGAAGACGAAGCACAATTTTGATCCTGACCGGATTTCCGAACTGCTGGACCGCCGCGCGCCGTCGCGTAAACAGAACGCTGGCGAGACCAAGACGGATACGAATTTTGGCGTTCCGAAAGGCAGCGACGCGACGCTCTCGATGAGCGAAATCGATGCCTTCCGCCGTCAGGTCGAGAAATGCTGGAATGTGCTGCCGGGTGCGGGCAATCTGGACCGCTCGCGGGTCGAGCTGCGGATCACGTTCAATCCTGACGGCACGCTTGCCTCCCAGCCGCAGGTCTATCGTGCCGCGACAGGACCGAATGCGCAGGTTACTTCGGAAAGCGCGGTCCGCGCGGTGCTCAACTGCGGCCCGTATAAGATGTTCAAGGCGCAAAGCTATGCGAGCTGGAAAGACATGATCGTGGGCTTCGAGCCCAATTCCGGCAGCTACTGAAATTTGTTAGAGATCGAAGAGGACATGACGCCAATGACGTCCGCATTTTCCCGCCGCAAACTTTTACTCGCCGCCGGCAGCACGGTAGCGATGGCGCTGGCAGGCCCGCGCATGGCGCTCGCGCAAACCCGCATCGACATTACGCGCGGCACCGTGCAGCCCTTGCCGATCGCGATCACGGATTTCGTCGGCGAAGGAGATACCGGCCGCAACATCACGGGCGTGATTACGAACAACCTGCGCCGCTCGGGTCTGTTCGCGCCGGTCGAGCCGGGGGCGTTCATCGAACGAATTACGAATATTGACGTGGCACCACGCTTTCAGGACTGGCGCGTGATCAACGCGCAGACGCTCGTCATGGGCCGCGTGCAGCGTCAGGGCGACGGCCGCTTTCAGGTCGCGTTCCGTTTGTGGGACGTTTCCGCAGGACAGTATCTGACCGGCCAGCAGTTTCTGACACAGCCGGAAAACTGGCGCCGCATCGCGCATATTATTTCCGATCAGATTTATCAGCGTCTCACCGGCGAGAAGGGTTATTTCGATACGCGTATCGTCTTCATCGACGAGACCGGACCGAAAGAACGCCGTAACAAGCGCCTTGCGATCATGGATCAGGATGGCGCGAACGTGCGCTACCTCACGCGCGGGGATGAATTGGTGCTAACGCCGCGTTTCAGCCCTACCAATCAGGACATCACGTATATGTCCTACGGCCGTGGCGACCAGCCGCCGCGCGTCATGCTGATGAACATCGAAACCGGCCAGCGCGAAGTCGTCGGCGATTTTCCGAACATGGCCTTCAGCCCGCGCTTCTCGCCGAACGGCCAGAGCGTAATCATGAGCTTGCAGCAGCAGGGCGCGTCGAACATCTATTCGATGGATCTGCGCAACAAGCGTCTGGTGCGGCTGACCACGACGGCTGCGATCGACACCGGGCCTTCTTATTCGCCGGACGGTCAGCAGGTCGTATTCGAATCCGATCGCGGCAACTCGCAGCAGCTTTACGTGATGAATGCCGACGGTTCGAACCAACGCCGCATCTCGCCGCTTGGCGACGGACGTTACTCGACGCCGGTGTGGTCGCCGCGCGGCGACGTGATTGCGTTTACGAAGCAAGGCGGCGGTTCGTTCTCGATCGGGGTCATGCGCACTGACGGCTCCGGCGAGCGCATTCTGACCGAAGGCTTCCACAACGAAGGTCCGACCTGGTCGCCGAACGGCCGCGTCTTGATGTTCTTCCGCGATCCGGGCGGCAATGCCGGTCCCAAACTCTTCACGGTCGATCTCACCGGCTACAACGAGTTGCAGTTGCCGACGCCGGCCTATGCGTCGGACCCCGCCTGGTCGCCGCCGCTCTCCTGATCCTCGCCTCTGGAACACCCCTCAAAGTTCCGCGTTAACCCGCGGCTAACCATGGGGGGCGGAATCCGCACGAAATTCTCCTGATTGCGCGCCCTGACGGCGCCGCAAAGATTTCGTCAAGGTTGATGGAATATTCGATTTTCAAGGCGTTTTTGACCGGCCGGGGCTCTCGTGGCCGGTCCTTGTGGGAATTTAAGGAGTGAGCGGTATGACGGGTTTGATGCGGCTGGTTCGCGGCGCGCGTTTGGCATCGGTCTTTGCACTGATGCTCGCTATCGCAGCGTGCTCGACGAACAACACCAATCCTGACGCAAACAACCCGAATGCGGCGGCACCTCCGGGTAGCGTGCAGGACTTCGTCGTGAACGTCGGCGACCGCGTATTCTTCGAAAGCGATCAGTCGGAGCTGACACCGCAGGCCCGCGCGACGCTCGACAAGCAGGTGCAGTGGCTCCAGCAGTATTCGCAGTACGCCTTCACCGTTGAAGGCCATGCCGACGAGCGCGGCACGCGCGAGTACAACATCGCGCTGGGTGCGCGCCGTGCGCAGACCGTGCGCGACTATCTCGTTTCCCGCGGCATCAATGCGAGCCGTATGCGGACGATCTCCTATGGCAAGGAACGTCCGGTCGCGGTCTGTAACGACATTTCCTGTTGGTCGCAGAACCGCCGCGCCGTCACTGTGCTGAACAGCGCACCTGGTTCTTAAGTAATCTGGCTCCTAAGCAATTCTATTCTCTCTGCAAACCTAAGCCGGCGCTCCAAAAGGGCGCCGGTTCTGCTTTATGGGCGGCCCTACTTTGGGCCAAAACGGGTTCCATCGGTTCTGCATGATTTCAGCACGCAAGATTTTCCCGATCGCGCTGGCAGCGGCCCTGTTCGCGGCAGTTCCGGCCCAGGCGCAGTTTCCCTTCGGTAACCGGCAACAGCAGCCGCCTGCGGAGATGCAGGGAGACGGCGAGCTTGCGATCCGCGTAGATCGTCTGGAGCAGCAGCTTCGCCAGCTTACGGGCCAGATCGAGCAGCTTCAGTTGCAGAACCAGCAGCTCATGCAGCAGTTGCAGCAGCGCGGTGACAACACTCCGGTGCAGCAGCAGCGCCCTGCGATGCGCCCGCAACAGCCTAACCTCCCGCCGCAACAGCAGGCGGTGCCGCCGCTTGGTCCTCCGGATCAACAGCCGCAACAGAATCCGAACCGCCGCAGCGATGCGTTCGATCCGGATAACGATCCGAACGCGCCGGGCCGTCCGCGCAATCTGGGGCAGATTCCGCCGCAGCAGCAGAACCAGCAACAGGGTCCGCAAGGACCGATGGTGCTTTCGCCAAACCAGAATCAGAACTTCAATCAGAATCAGCCGCAGCTTGAGCAGAATCCCGGTCCGGGGCCGCAACAGCAGGCCGTGGCACCGCCGACGAACAGCCCGAAGGACGCCTACGATCTCGCTTACGGCTATGTGCTTCGCCGGGACTACGCGCTGGCGGAGCAGTCCTTCCGCGCGTTTCTCGATCAACATTCCAGCGACCGCAACGTGCCGCTCGCGACCTACTGGCTCGGCGAGAGCCTCTATAACCAGCGCAAGTACAACGACGCGGCGAATGTATTTCTCGACGTCTATAAGAAGTATCCGCAGAGCCAGCGTGCACCGGATTCGCTCCTGCGTCTCGGCCAGTCGCTCGCGCAGATCGGTAATAAAGCCGACGCTTGCGGATCGATCGGCGCGGTGCTTTCGAGATATCCGAAAGCGTCGCCGACGGTGAGGAAGAACGCCGAGGATGAACAAAAGCGGCTCGGTTGCTGATAAAGCCCCGGTCGCGGAGAGCGAACTCTCCGCGCTGTTCGGCGATTTCGCAAATTCCAGAAAGACATTGCTTGCGGTTTCCGGCGGGCCGGACTCGACCGCGTTGCTCGTGCTTGCCGCAAAGTGGCGCGCGAAACGCGACGGCGGCCCCGAGTTAGTCGCAGCGACGATCGATCATCGTCTGCGCGCTGCATCGAAGGCCGAAGCGAATGTGGTCGCGAAGTTGGCGGCTTCACTCGGCATTCCGCATCACATTCTCGAATGGAAAGGCAAGAAGCCGATTACCGGCGTGCAGGAGGCGGCGCGCGACGCGCGCTTTGAAATGTTCTCGCAACTCGCAAAAGAAATCGGCGCGGATACCTTGATGACTGCACATACGCGCGACGATCAGGCCGAGACCGTGCTGCATCGCATGGGCCGTGGCTCGGGCATCGGCGGGCTTGCCGGTATTCGCCGCGTGCACAAGCGCGGCGGAATTTTTCTGGCGCGGCCCTTTCTCGATCTGCCGAAGACACGGCTGATTGCGACCCTGAAAAAGCTGCGCATCCAGTTTGCAAGCGATCCGACCAACAACGACACGAAATATCTCCGTGCGCGGTTGCGCAAACTCGCGCCCCTGCTCGCAAAAGAAGGGATCGACGCCGCAAATCTCACGCTGATGGCAAAGCGACTCGCGCGCGCGAACGCGGCGCTCAGTCGTTTATCCGATGAGGCGGCGTTTGCGTTGCGCGCCGATCGCGATGAAGGCCGTGCCTTCGAGGCCCGCGGCTTCTTCCTCATGCCGGAGGAGATCGGGCTCCGCATCTTGCGCGACTCAGTCGATGCCGAGGGTATCGAAGGGCCTGCGGAGCTTGCGAAAGTAGAGGCGCTTTATGACAGCCTGGTCACGGCGCATCGCACAGGCCAGGGCCAGAAGCGGACGCTCGCAGGCGCGCTCGTGACGCTTTCGGAGGCAGCACTTGTTGTCGCAGCCGCGCCGCCCCGGAAATCGGCCTCCAACATGGTCAAAAAAGCGCGAAAGCCCTGAAACGACGGGCTCTTTTCCGGTCGTTCCCTTGGCAAGGCAGGGGGTCGCGCCTACATTCCTCCGTAAACCCGCTTTAATCCAGCTTAGCTAAGCTGCGCCAACGGTTTCGGGCCTTCTGGCCCCCGCGAAAGGTCATCAATGAACGCCAACCTGCGGAATTTCGCCCTCTGGGTGATCATCGTTCTCTTGCTGCTCGCGCTGTTCTCGCTGTTCCAGAATCCGACGCAGCGGCAGGCAACGAACGATATTTCCTTCTCGCAGCTTCTCACCGAAGTCGATGCGGGCAAGGTCAGGGATGTGGTCATCTCGGGCCATGAGATCACCGGTTCGTTCACCGACGGCCGTCAGTTCCAGACTTACGCGCCCAACGATCCGTCGCTGATCTCGCGCCTCTATGGCAAGAACGTCGCGATCACCGCGAAGCCGCAGGGCGAGCAGGTGCCGTGGTTCGTGTCGCTCCTGATTTCGTGGCTGCCGTTCATCGCACTGATCGGCGTTTGGATTTTCCTTTCGCGCCAGATGCAGGGCGGTGCCGGCAAGGCGATGGGCTTCGGCAAGTCGCGCGCGAAAATGCTGACCGAAGCGCATGGCCGCGTCACGTTCGAAGATGTGGCCGGCGTCGACGAAGCGAAGTCCGATCTCGAAGAGATCGTCGAATTCCTGCGCGATCCCGGAAAATTCCAGCGCCTCGGCGGACGTATCCCGCGTGGCGTGTTGCTCGTCGGCCCTCCGGGCACGGGTAAGACGCTGATCGCGCGCGCGGTCGCGGGCGAAGCCAACGTTCCCTTCTTCACGATCTCCGGCTCCGATTTCGTGGAAATGTTCGTGGGCGTCGGCGCTTCGCGTGTGCGCGATATGTTCGAGCAGGCGAAGAAGAATGCACCGT